>JBDTWG010000018.1:0-20675 GCA_040006855.1 Nitrospira sp. | reverse complement strand
GCGTTGGCGTAGTTGTTGATGGTGCGGGTCAGCGCCGCCTTGAAACCCACCAAATGGGTTCCGCCCTCTTTCGTGTTGATATTGTTCGCGAACGAAAATAGGTTTTCGGCATATCCGTCGTTGTATTGCAACGCCACTTCGAGGATGAGTTCCGCCCGTTCAGTTTGGACGTAGATGGGTTTGTGCAACGGCGTCTTCGCTTCGTTCAAATGGTCGATAAAGGAGACGATGCCTCCCTTATAGTGGAAGACCTGCTCCTTCTCCGATCGATCATCCTTGAGCGTAATGGCCAGACCCTTGTTGAGAAAGGCCAGTTCGCGAAGCCGTTGCGCCAAGACATCGAAACTGAATTCCAACGTTTCGAAGATCTGGCCATCCGGCATGAACCGCACCTTCGTCCCGCGACGCTTGGTTTTGCCCGTGACGCCCAGCGGCGCCGTGGATTTGCCGCGCTCATAACGTTGCTCAAAGACTTGGCCGTCTTGCCAGATTTCAAGCTCCAGCCACTCGGACAGGGCGTTGACCACCGAGATGCCGACCCCATGCAGACCGCCCGAAACCGTATAGGCGCCCTGTTCGAACTTGCCGCCGGCGTGCAGAACTGTAAGGGCCACTTCCGCAGCGGACTTCTTTTGCGTAGAATGCATCCCGGTCGGAATACCACGCCCATTGTCCACAACCGTGACGCTGCCGTCGATATGAATCGTGACCTCGATCGCCTCACCGAACCCGGCCATATGTTCGTCGACACTGTTGTCGACGACTTCATAGACGAGATGGTGCAACCCATCCGGCCCCGTGCTGCCGATGTACATCGCCGGCCGCTTCCGGACGGCGTCGAGTCCCTCGAGAACTTTGATTTGATCCGCGCTGTAACTGTCGGATTTAGGCTTGGCAGAATTGTCCTGCTGATCGTCCTTGGCCATTCAACTCCTAGCAGGATGCTGAAAACGCCCGCCGCCGGCGACTGAAAGACACTGCCGGCTCACCGTCTCGCCGGCGTGCACAAACGTGGCGCTCTTTATTCATCGCGCCGTGCACCTCACTGCGGTCTTGCCGGACGGCCATTTTGAGCATCCTGTGTAAAGGCATTCTTGTTGCTAGATCTTGATCGGCATTACGACACACTTGAATCCCGGACTCTCGGCTTCCTGAATCAGGCAGGGACTCAATGCGGTGTCCATTTGTAATGAGACCGATTCTCCATCCATGACGCTGAGGGCGTCCAAGAGGTAACGGGCGTTAAATCCGGTATTGAGTGACTCGCCTTCATACTGGGCCGCCAGTTCTTCTGTGGCTTCCCCATAATCCGGATTACTCGAGAAGAGCGTCATCACGCCGGGCGCAAAGGTCACCTTGACGGCGTTGGCCTTGTCCTTCGAAAGCACCGACACTCGTCGCAGGGCGCTTTCCAGTAGCCCGCGATTCACTGCGATGCGACGGCCGCTTTCCTTCGGCACCACCTGCTGATAGTTCGGATAGTTGCCTTCCATCAGGCGGGAGGTCAGGAGCAGCCCGCTCTTGCGGAAAATCATGAGATTTTTCGTGAAGCCTATCAGTGGCTCGGCGTCGCCTCCTTCTTCGAGAAGGCGCTTCATTTCCTGGGCAGCCTTCTTCGGAATGATCGCTTTGATGTCCTGCGCGGGCTGCTTGGCGCCGGCCGTTCCGACCTCGCGCTCCGCCACGGCCAAGCGATGGCCGTCGGTGCCGACGAGGCGCAAGAGGGTGGTTTTCTTTTCAGTTGTCGTCAAGCTCACGAGCAGGCCGTTCAGGATATATCGAGCATCATTGTCTCCGGCGGCGAACAGGGTTTTGCGGATCAATTCCAACAACCCCGCCCCGGCCAGCGGCGTCAGACCTTCTCGCTCAATGGAAGGCAAGGCAGGATAGTCGCCGCTGGGGAGGCCGACGACTTTGAACTGACTCTTGCCGGCCTGGATCGTGGTCCAGTTGTTGTCGCCCGAGGTGAGTTCTATTTCACCGTTGGGCAATTCCTTGATGATCTCGTACAACTTGCGGGCCGAAATGGTGACGCCGCCGGCCTCAAGGACCGTCGCTTTGTAGAGGCCCCGCATCCCAATCTCCAAGTCGGTCGCCACAATCTCAGCACCCTCGTGTTTCGCTTCCAACAGGATATTCGAGAGGATCGGCATGGTGTTCCGTTTTTCAACGACCCCCTGCACGCGCTGCAGGCCCGTCAAGAGTTCCTCTCGTCCGATGCGTACCTTCATGTCGATCTCTCCCTCAAGAGGCGCTTACGCCCTCAGGATCTGTTCCTTCAGACCTTCCAGCGTCGTCTGCAATGTGCTGTCAGCTTCTTTAGCCTTCGTGATCTGCCGGCAGGCGTGAATGATCGTCGTATGGTCCTTGCCGCCGAACTGGCGCCCGATTTCTGGAAACGAGGCGTCGGTGAGTTCTCGACAGAGGTACATGGCAATTTGGCGTGGGTGAACGAGCGTCTTGCTGCGCCGGCGCGACTTCAAATCAACGATCTTGAGATGGTATTTCGTGCCCACCGCTTCTTGAATATCTTCGATTGAGACAATCTTCTTCTTGTCGCCGATGAGATCACGCAGCACATTCTTTGCCATCTCCAGCGTGATGGTTTGACCGGTCAGCGACGAATAGGCCCCGACGCGCACGAGGGATCCCTCCAACTCACGAATGTTGTTCTTCATCGTGATGGCTAAGAAATGGATCACGTCTTCAGGCAAGGCTATCCGTTCGTCCTCTGATTTCTTCCGCAGGATGGCGATCCTGGTCTCGACATCCGGCGGCTGCAAATCGGCAATGAGCCCCCATTCGAAGCGTGATCGGAGCCGTTCTTCGATATCCGGCATATCCTTGGGAAATCGATCACTCGACAGGACAATCTGCTTCCGCGCCTCATAGAGGGTGTTGAAGGTATGAAAGAACTCTTCCTGCGTGCGCTCCTTGCCGGCCAAAAACTGGATATCATCGATCATCAGCATATCGACGCTGCGATACCGCTTCCGGAGGTCGATCATCTTGTCGTATCGAATCGAATTGATGACTTCGTTCGTAAATTGTTCGGTGGTCAGGTAGGCGATCCGAAGGTCGCTTCGTTCCGCTAAATAGTTTCCAATGGCGTTCAAGAGATGGGTTTTTCCCAGTCCGACACCCCCATAGAGAAACAAAGGGTTGTAGGCTTTTGCCGGTTGTTCGGCCACTGCCATGCAGGCAGCGTGGGCAAACTGGTTTCCAGCCCCCACCACAAAACTCTTGAAGGTATATTTGGGATTCAACTGCACGCCGCGCTTCGATCGAGAAGCCACGAAACCTCGTCCGGCAGTATCCGGAGCGGTACCATCTTGCTGAACTGGCGAAGGGGTCTTCCGATTATTGATGACGAATGAGACGTCGAGATGCCCACCGCCCTGTGCTACGGAGACTGCTTCCGTCAAAAGATCACGGTAGTGCTCATCCAGCCAATCGCCAAAAAACTTATTCGGAACGGCTAGATACGCCGTCGTGTCTTCAATGCGATCCAGTACCACCGGAGTAAACCAGGTCTCATAGACCTGCTTCGGTACCTTTTCATAAATGTACGCCAATGCATCATCCCACATCTGTTTAGTCCTACAATTTCGTATACTTATGAATGTTCACAGCTTTATACACAGGTGTGGATAAATACATAGGCGGTCGAGCCATCGCGGGTTTTCATCGTCAATAAAATGGAATCCGCTCGCAGTTCTTGTGGACATCCACACATCCCACCGTCCATCGATCTACCTCGTGCACAAGTGACCCCACCTTATCCCTGAACGCCCCCTGCCTTATACACCATCTCATCAACATGGGCTAGGCTCTTCAATCACCAATACCCACCGACCTCTCATCATTCATCCACAGTACCCACATAGCCTACTCCTACTCCGACGACTCCTAATCTTCTCTTTACCTGAAAGATATTTAGGAGAAGAGAGTCTCTTTACAGCACAATAGTCACATCATGCTCTGCAATCAGAGTGACCAGCTCGCGATAGGAGATGGTTTGTCCGGCACCAGCGCCTATAGGACGACCATTTGCGGACTCAATCACATAAATGTGTCCTGGAAACGACGGCGAGGATGAGACCGCCTCCTCAAGAAGCACCAAGGAGACGGTGTCGGAAGATGCAGTTGCCGACGCGGCAGGGAGCAGAAACTCTGCCGAATCCACACTAGCACGTCGAAGCAGATACAGTGTCTTACGAGCAGGCATAGGATCTCACAACACTTAAAAGACGAGGATCCGGTCGGCCTCTGCGAGAGCGCGTTGGGCCGAATCGGCTGATCCAATGGTGACGGCGAACCCATCCTGAAGGTCCGGACGAGGACCGGTTGGAAAAATCAAGACAAACGGAATAGCCAGATGTTGAAACGACGGTAGGTACTTTTCGAGAATCTCAACATCAACAATATCATCCGTCTCTTTAGCAAGCAGCTGAACCGCCTGTCCAATAAGTATCACGGTAATTGGATTTTCTCCGGCCGCTAGTCCTAAGGCAATCCGTAAGGCCTCAACAGGACGATGTGTCAGACGGGGATCTTCGCGAATCACGAGCGCAATGGAAACTGTTGCGGCCACAATCATTCCTTTGGAGGAGCCTACTCAGGTAAACGCAAGAAACCGGTCGCAGCCGTTCACGATATTCGACAGCACCACCAGACCGCAGAGAGAAATGCGCGAGTCGAGTTGGTCGGTTGAAATCTTGTGTTGCTGGCATCCGTAAGCACAGACGAAGAGCTTCATACCGCGTCCGACGAGCTCTCCATACCGCGGGTCGCGAAGATTTTTTACCCCCTCATCAATGAAATAAAGATACAGATCAACCCCTTGCGTGAGAGCCTCCGATGAGAGCCGGAGAACAGTCTCCACACTGGGGTGGGAGGGGGGTGTGGATAACAGGATTCCGAACCTCTTAGAAATCATGTGGATACGTCTGTGGAAAAACTTAAGGATTGATGAATAATCAATCACTTATATAAGTTAAATAGAAAGCGGAGCGTACGGATTTTGGTACGGAAAGTCAACTCCAAAAAGCAGCTGTTATGGCTTACCCGTAAGACGTGCGAGGAGGGTGGAAGAGAGCTCTGTGAATGACAGAGCCTCCTGTGCTTTTGTCTGCATATTTCGGATGGTGGCCGAGCCTTTTGTCACCTCATCGTCACCAAGAAGAATCGTATACAGAACACCGAGGCGATCTGCTTGTCGGAGATGAGCCTTGAGCGAGGCGGCACGAAAATCCATATCGGCGGGAATACCGGCACGGCGAAGTTCATCTAAGAGCGTGAACCCTACGTCGACTGCTTGGGTACCGAAGGCTGCGACATAGACGCGCGGGATCGCCGGAAGGGTACTATCCTGAGGCAACATAAGCGCAATACGTTCCAGTCCCACTGCAAACCCCACGGCCGGGACCGCCGCTCCCCCCAGTTGTTCTACCAACCCGTCATACCGCCCACCCGCACCGACGGCATTCTGGGCACCCAGATGAGAACAGGTCACCTCGAAGGCCGTGAGACAGTAATAATCGAGGCCGCGAACAAGCCGATGGTTTAAGCGAAAGGGAATCCCAATCGCCTCTAAGCCAGTCGTCACGCGTTCGAAATGATCACGCGCTGCCGGAGAGAGGGAATCCGTCAATCGAGGCGCGTCGTCGGTGGCCTGGCGGCAGTCCGGCACCTTACAGTCCAACACGCGCAAAGGATTGGACTCGATACGTCGTTGGCAATTCCCGCAGAGCCGGCTTTCCACACCCTTTAAGAAGGCCACCAGAATGGGCTTATAGAGAGCTCGGTCTTCTGCGAAACCCAAGTTGTTGATTTCAAGGGTCAGCCCCGGCAAGGTGAGGTCGGACAGCAGCCGCCATAGGAGCGACATGACTTCCACATCGGCACGCGGATCGGAAACGCCAAAGGATTCCACACCGAACTGATGAAACTGTCGTAATCTGCCGGCCTGGGGGCGCTCATGCCGAAACATGGGACCGAGATAATAATATTTTTGGGGCCGAGGATCAGCTCCCCGGTTATGTTCGATGAAGGCGCGCACGGTGCTGGCGGTCCCTTCCGGACGGAGAGTCAGAGAAGTCCCGTCACGATCCGCAAAGGTGTACATTTCCTTTTCCACGATGTCGGTGGTTGCGCCGATACTACGGGCAAACAAGGTCGTGGTCTCGAAAATTGGGACGCGGATCTCTTGAAATCCGTAGCAGAGAGCCCATCGTTTAGCGGTGTCTTCAATCAACCGCCAACGCGGAGTCTCTTCAGGTAAGAGATCTTTGACGCCTTTAATAGCTTTAATCATGTGGGGCACTTGGATCGGTCCGTCAGGTTTGTGCGGGAATATAGCGGCGGGCTCGCAGGCAAGTCAACGCGTGGGCTGGGGCAGATGGTCACCGAATCGGCCTTCTGATCCAGTGTGAATGAGGAAGGACCAGCGGCGTGCGAGTTGCGCCTATTGACGCAGGGGGGTATAGTGCCGAGCTTGTAAAAACGGATGACCTCATCGCCGATGATGCACCATTTTAAATCGCCATCTGCTGGGTACTGTTCGCTGAAGTTATGACCACTCAAGGCCGCCGTGTGATCGCCCTCGCCCCGATGCCGCCGGAAAAATCCGCCTATGCGCTGGCGCGGTACAGTCGGTCTCCGGATTCCATCGAGGACAGCATCAAGTGGGTCCACACCCATTCGTCCGAAAAATTCTGGGAACAGTTCTATTTCGACTACGGTCACGGCTCGATCGCGGACCTCGGCCATGTGATTATCTGTTTTGAGCAGATTTCGGAACTCGCCGCAATCCGGTTAGAAGATGAACCGGTATGGGACGGGCAGGCCAAGTCCAGCCGGTATCAAAACTTTGCATCGAGTAATTGGTTTGTTCCCGATGCCATCCGCGGACAGGAGACGGAAGCGACCTATCTCGGCATCCTTCGGGGTCTCTCCACGGTGTATCGCGCCCTCCATGAACCCCTGAGCCAGTATCTCACGGAACGGGAACCTCGTCCGGACGACATGACTCCCGCCGCCTATCAGCGGGCGATCACCGCGCGGGCCTTCGATGTGACTCGCTACTTGCTGCCCCTAGCTGCGCAGACGAACGTGGGGCAGGTGGTCAGTATCCGCACCCTTGAAAAACAAATCACGCGCCTGCTCTCGTCCCAAATGCCGGAATTACGCTTGGTAGGAGAAGAGCTTCAAGATGCTTGCCGGAAGGCCCCGGTCAACCTCTGGGGTGAATTGTCGGGGCAGGCGGCCGGGTTAGGTGAACCCATGGCCCCCACGCTCGCGCGCTATGCGAAACCCAATGCCTACCAAGCAGAGGTGTACAGCGACCTCGCACGACATGCGAAAGAGGTGCTGAAAGGCACTGGTCTTGATCAGCCGTCAAGTTGGGAAGCCGCGGAGCCGGTGGATTTGATCGCCTCGCACCATCCGCTGGACGAGGTTGTCACCACGCTGCTGTATCGGGCCTCGCAGGCCCCCTACCGAAAGATTTTAGCCGTCGTTCGCGACTGGACCGAGAAACAAAAGCAGGACACCATCGAAGTCGCTTTCCAGAAACGCGGGCCGTACGATGAGTTGATCAAGGAGTTTCGCAGCGGGTACGCGTTCATCTTCGACGTCATGATGGATATCGGGGGGTGGCGCGACATGCATCGGCACCGCCGTTGCCAACAGGTGCAACAAAACTTCACCACTGTGCATGGGTTCGAAACGCCTCCCATCTTGGCAGAGGCGGGGATTGATCGTGAGTACCGGGAGGCCATGGGCCACGTGAAGTCGGATATCGAACAACTCCGTAAATCGAGCCAGGAGGCGGCGCTCTATGCGATTCCCTTTGGCTTCAAGGTGCGCTGCCTCTTCAAAATGGATTATGCGGAGGCCGAGTACATCGCGAAGCTGCGTTCCGGGGTGAAGGGCCACTGGTCCTATCGCACGATCGCCTGGCTGATGAAACAGAAATTGACCGAGCAATATCCGATCCTTGGAGCACGCATGCAGGCGACTCCCCCGGATGTGCAGGATGCCCTGACGCGTTGACCAGAGGCTCATCCCTGTCATGAACGATCTCCAAAACCTCATTGAATCGGCTCTGCGGGCGGGCGACTGGGACCGGCTTGGGCAGGAAGCTACGACTTGGATCGGGGCAGTGGAAACCGCCGGCGAGAAGGATCCCCGACCATATTTCGCGCTTAATGTCACACGTCTGCTTCGGGGGGATTTCGCCGGAGCGTGGAAGCTGCACGCGCAGGCTCTGCAGGAGGCCGACGACATCGAACAGGTGCGGAGCTGGGTCCAATCGATCATCGAGCAGCACCCGGACAATGCCAATGTTCACTTGGTGCAGGGGTTGTTTTTGGCTCAATCCGGACAGTCCGAACAATCGATGGCCTCCTATAAGGAGGCCGTCAGGCTGGCTCCGCAGTCCGCCTACCCGCATTATTTCTTAGCCCAAATTCACGAGCGGGCAGCGCACTTGGAAATGGCGATTAAGGAATATCGCGAGGCCGTAAAGCTGGATCCAACGTTTTCGGCGGCGCGCACGAATCTGGGCGTGGCCTACCAGGAGCAGGGTCGTCTCGAAATGGCCATCCCGCAATATCGCGAGGTGATCAAGCTCAACCCGAATGACGCGATCGCTCATGCCAACCTCGCCTGTGCGCTGGCGGAGCAAGGCAAGTTCGAACCGGCGGTGCAATCCTACAAGGAAGCGCTGCGGCTCAATCCGCAAGATGCGGAGATTCACCTCGCGCTCGGTGGAGTGTACGAAACCAAAGGGCGGACTGAACTCGCCATGAGGGAATATCAGGAAGCCGTACAGGCTGACCAGAATCTCGGATCCGCTCACACGGCTCTCGGGTGGTTGATGATGGAAAAGGGACGGCCGTCGGCGGCCATGGACGCGTTCAACCGCGCCGTGAAGGCCAACCCGGAAGACGCCCAGGCCTTATATGGCATCGGCCGAATTTATGCCGCCAAAGGAAAACGAGAAACCGCCGCCGAGAATTTCTCCAAAGCCATCCGCCTCGAAAAAGATCCCGCCAAGAAAAACGACATCATGAACGCCCTCTTCGCAAGCGGCCAGACGGGGGACTGAGGCAGGAAGGTTGCCCCTCTGTGCGTGCGCGCAATGGCAGGACAGGCCCACAGTCTTGGAGAAAGAGGACGTAAGAGACCTCAACCGACGTGCACATAGTGTGTCAGGTCGGTTGCAAGAGCTGCGGATTGCGCGGAGGTGAGGACTCCTTCGTTGGAAACATCACATGACGCGATCAGAAAGATTAGCCCGTCTTCTCGCTGCGATCCCTGAGCTCTCAGATTACAGGCTCCAATTAATCGATTTAATTGTTGGAGTTTTCGCTCTTCCGCGCGACTACAGAAAAAATCAGAATTTAAGTCTCATTTCCGATCGCGTTTTGGAAGATTTTGGCGACGTGCTACGGCTCCATCACTGTTTTTCTCGCGAACCTTTTTCCAAAGACAAATTCGAATACGCTTTGGAGAACGTATTAAAAACAGAGGGAGTCGATGTTGCTCTTTCCCAACGCGGACAAAGAGGCTACGACATACGCATCAAAGGTGAAAACTTCTCCCTCAAGACGGAAGCCGCAAAAGCTATTCGTCCGGGAACAATCCATATCTCGAAGTTTATGGAACTGGGCGGGGGGAAATGGGGAGATGATCCTGCTGACCTAATAGGCTTACGAGTGCAGTTTCTTGCTGCATTAGCGGGAATTCAGCGGATTTTGATTCTTCGAGCACTAAGACAGGGAAGTCCAGACTACTATTACGAACTCGTGGAGGTTCCCAAAGCGCTTCTTGAGAAAGCCATTCGTGGGCGACTCGAAATGATGACTGAGAGCACTCAGTTTCCAAAACCTGGGTATTGTTATGTTGAAGAGAAAGGAGCAGTTTTATATCGATTGTACTTCGATGGTGGAGGTGAGCGGAAGCTACAGATCAAAGGCTTGTTAAAAGATTTTTGCCTTGTTCATGCCACCTGGCAGTTCGATTCACCTATAAAGACCCAGTGAACAGCGTGGGCGATACCCCTACCAATCTTTCCTTCGCAATTTTGATGTAATCCGTTTTCACTTCAATCCCCACGCATCGGCGACCCGTTTCAATCGCGACGATTCCCACTGTCCCGCTTCCGAGAAAGGGGTCCAGTATTATTCCCCCTTTTGGAGAACCCGCAAGTATGCAGGGCCGAACCAAGGCGCGTGGAAATACAGCAAAGTGAGCTTCTTTACAAGGTTCGGTATTGATTTGCCAGACCGTCCTTTTATTCTTGCGCCCTTTTCCGTCAGCCGTTGGATCTTTGATAGCTTCCTGATCGAAATAATAGGTCTCGCTCTTCGAAAACATGAATAGGTACTCATGCGACACCGTCACTCGATCTTTGACGGACTCAGGCTGGCAGTTCGGTTTATGCCAAATGATGTCCGAACGAAGATACCAGCCATCACGCTGGAGCGACATAGCAAGCATCCAGGCCACTCCGATCAGATCCTTTGGCTTTAATCCTTGAGGCGTGTCCGGACGGTAGGACATTGCCCGGCCTTGATTTTTACCATCCTTATCGCGCCAGCCACGCCCGCCAGAGGTGTACGTGTTCGCAATGTTCAGCCAAAATGTTCCATCGCTTCTCAGTACGCGGCGCACTTCACTGAAGCAAGAAACTAGGTTGGAAATGTATTCCTCTATAGTATTCTCGGCGCCGATCTGCCCGTCATATCCATAGTCCCTCATTCCCCAATATGGCGGCGAAGTCACGCAACAGTGCACTGTTTCATCGGGAAGAGACAAGAGCTTATCCCGGACATCACCGCTAACTATTTGAACCGGCTCATTCTCAGAGCATCGGAAAGGCCAGGCGGATGATCCATTGACGTAGGGAGTGTTCATCATTTTCTCAAGTTCAGATTTCTAGCTTGGCGACCAGACACGGCGTAAACAGCTGGCTCTTCCTGAACTTTGGCCATCAAAATTTCGGTGATGTAGGCATGAAGCGTCTGATCAGATTCGATCGCCTTATACTTCAGAGCTTTGTGCAGATCCTCTGCCATTTCAAGAGGAAATGTCTTGTGACGCTTACTTTCATTTTTTGGTTTCATATATAACTAAAGTTACCGTACTTACCTATGTAAGTCAATTGTGATTCATGGCGTTTTAACAATTCTATTTCGTTGCCCTATGATATCTGGGGCGCTACCGATACTGATTTCTAGGAAGTACGTCACGGTATGTAAATTCATCAACGAGGCGCCCAACGTAGTGTTGAAACAGAGAGCTGTGAGAAATAAATAGTGTAGCTCCGACCATGAATGGCATACGCGGGAATTCAAAAAGTTCGGTCAATGTTGGCCGCAGTGAACGAATCAAAGAGACTTATTTTCTTTCGTACGTCTCATCTCCGGTCGTAGTTTTTTACGCCGCCGTCCCGATCAGACTTTCGAGTGGAATGTGTAGTGTGCGATGGATTCGATGAATCATAGTCAGTGAGAGGCCGCGTTTTTTAGAGAGAATTTCAGAGACTCGGCCTCGCCCGCCGAGCAATGCCTCCAAATCCTTCCGGCTCATGCCTAATTGTTCCATCCGATATCGAATCGCTTCAACGGGATCAGGTGGACTGACTGCATGATGCTTGGCCTCGTAGGCTTCCACGAGGGTAGTGAGAATGTCCAACTCATCTCCGGCTTTGGTGCCGAGCTTTGCATCCATCAGGCGTTCGATGCGGAGCAACGCACGTTCATGATCCCGCTTGGTTTTGATAGGAGAGATATTCATGGCTCTGCACCTTATCACACGGTGTGTACATTATCTGGTTATACTCTTGATGGGTACCGACGAAACGGATATAGACAATCCGATAGGCGTAGTGAATCTTCACCACCAATCGGTACTGATTCCCTGCAATGTTGAACACCACGCGGCTGCCTTGCAGCACACTCGCTGAGCAAAACTGAGCCTTAATCTCCGACGGCCTTGTCCAGTCTGCATGAGCCACTTCCTGGTGCCAGGCTTCTAAAGGTCCACGAGAGCGCGGGTACCGATTTCAGAATGTACCGAGAGTCCATTTCGCGATGATGCGCACGGGCGCAGTCTACCCATGATCCCAATTTGGGATCAATCCAGGAGGACAGAAAGGATGTCTCCTAGAGGCTACAGCGTTCACAATAAGCAGGGCGGCCTTCAGCCTTGACGATAGGGCTGGTCGAGAGTTGCTCAAAAGACTGCAGGAAAAACATCGAAGGGTGCCGGCTAGGGCACATTGAATATTTTAGAATCGCGCATGAAGCAGGGGAGAATGTTCAATAGTTGATTACAGCTCTGATGACGCCTTGGAGGGGGAAGTCTCAGTGTTATCGGATCTCCGGCGATTTTGAGCTCCGGGCGAGTCTGCTCCTTGAGAGACTGAAGGGACTTTGTCGCTGGGAAGGTGGAGGAAGTGCTTTAAGGCTAGCAAAGTCTGGGTCTTCAGTGCACCGAGTGTCTCGTCATCGTCCGCCTATGCGACAACATCCGACCATCTGGAGCGGGTGCTATCGCGGGTGCTATCTAATGAAGCCAATTTTTGACTGATCCCATCTCCTCGCTTGCGCTCTCCCGAGATAACGCGGCCTGAATGACAAGGTCGTGCTGTTTGATCCACTGCTGAAGTTCCTTCAGCTCTCGCTCCTCTAGAACCCATCGAGCGGCAGGGTCCGGGTACACATGATGGTGGCGATAACCTCGATATTGCCCCTGCTGATTTACATCCAGGCGCGTCAGGTAGAACCTATCCGTCTGACGGATATCGGTTTGCTCCATGGCATCCAGGTACCGGATCACTGCAAAGGATGCGGTAAGCAATGCAATCATGAACAGCCAGATCGGGATAGCGGAGGCGACGCGGGTGAGGAGGATTTTATCTAACATATTAATTTAGTCTGCAATGGACGCGTACGATGAATTGGGCGGCTACTTCATCTCGAGAGTGCAGAAGCCGGCTCACGGATGGTGATCAAAACCTGTATGAAGTATAGCGCGTGATTCAAGAATGACGAGTCGAATGGGTTCGAGATGGCGTCGGGGGTGGTGTGAAGAGTGCGGGCGAGTCTACACGGTTCTTATTCCACGAGAGCCGAATGCAAGAGGTTGATAAGATGGGCGCATGCCCGCATTTCTCTGTAGATTTCCGGCGATCCTGAGTTCCGATTGGATCTGGGTTTTAAGGTAGCTGGAGCAGCCGATTTTTTCGACGAGGAGTTCGAGGACGTTCGAGGCGTTCCTCCCGCGGGAGGTCCCCACGAAAATCAGGAACGTACGGATGGTGAGATTGGACGAAGGATGCGCGTTACAGCTCTCTAATGGCGCCTTGCAGGACCGTAATCTGGGTCATCGGATCGCCGGCGATCTGGAGTTCTGAGCGGATCTGGGTTTTGAGGTAGCTGGAGTAACCGATTTTGTCGACGAGGAGTTCGAGGAAGCGTTCGGAAGACAATAGCGTTTGCGATTTGAGTTCTTCGATGGTTTCATCGCTCACCGGCACATAGCTGCTGCCGATGTGGAAGATGATATTGTAATGGCGGTTTCGCCCGAGTCGTTCGAACCGTAGTCCCTTCACATCCTGTCCTTCCTCTTACAGGTCAATGCGGGCACATTGTAGACAATCAGTGGTGAGAAGACAAGGTTCACCCCTCCCTGGGCGGGCTCATCCGGGGCGGGATTCCTGACAGTGAGTCAGGACTTGGGCGCCTTCTTGCCGAAGTATTCACGCCGGCTCACGGTCACATCAGAGACAAACATGACGCCCGAGTATCGGTCGAAGAGCGGTCGCAGCCCGGCGAGCACGGGTTCGACTTTTTCTTCCGGCACGACCGCCATGATCATGACCAGGCTTTCTTGTTCACTGAACATGAAGTGGGCTTCTCGCACTCCATGATGCCCCTTCCCGGAGATATTGCCGATGATGGTGTATCCGGTCGCCTCCACTTTATCCAACAACTCGGTCACGAATGGCCGGTTCTCACCCGACACAATCACACGGATTTCTTTCATGGGATGCAACGTGAGTCCGGCCATGTCTTAACTCCTTTGAAAAAATTCTTGTCTTAGACGTGGTGCTGAGCGCGATTCATGTATCAGCGGGGTTTTTGACCCGGCGCCAGACTCCCGACGGCATGTAGCGGTACCACGTTCCGTCCTCGGGGTCCAGTGTCGCCAGGTGTACCCATTCATTGTGATAAAAATGTTGCAGCACTTCATGCCGTGCGATGAGCGTCTCGATGCGCGCCCGCGACGCCTCAACCAGCGTAAGCAGGCGCATCGGTTCGTGATAGGGCAGGTCGTCGTTCATGACCGTCTGCCACGCCAGCCCGAGTCGGAGGTCGCTCCAGGGACCGGACATGACCCCGACGCGCCCGACCACGTTGTGGTAAATCTTACTCCCGCTTCCATAGACATCATTGTCCACGGCTGAGAAGTAATGTTCCATGTTGATCCACTGCGCCACCACTTGGGGCGCGGTGAGCAGCACTTCGAGCCAACGGCCGGTGGGATCTTCGCGATAGTCGTAGGAATGCAGAAAGACGCGTCCTGACAGGTTGAGCCCTTTGGTCAGGTCTCGTCGGCCGATGATGAAGGCCGTATTGCTGGAGAGGCCCCATTCGGGCCGCACCTGGCTCCAGTCCGCGCTCCGGCCGGCCACATGAGCCGCGGCCTGGGCAACCGGCAGAATCGCGTTGACATCGGGAAACCGCGTGCAGCGCTCCTGGCTGGTCAGTTGTGCGGCTTCTCGCAAATCATCACACAGCCTGGCCACGTCCTTGCGGTGGGTCGGCGGCACGTCTTCGAGATCAAACAGTTGGACCTCATCGGTCGTGGTATCCACTTGGCCGGCGAGGAAGTGCGTATCCGACGGAATCTCCATGCCGCGCTTGGTCAGCCGCTCTCGAACCGGCGGCCGGTTTGCCATTGCCGCCAGCACGCGGGCATTGGGTTTGCCTTCGTTTCCCCCGCAGGCACCACAGTCCAGGGCCGATTCGAAGGGGTTGTTCTCGGTGGTGCTGCCATGGGCGCAGAAGAGCACGAGTCGCGCGAAGTTCTTGGTCAAGCCCATCATCCGCAAGGCGGTTTCAACGGTGATGACCTGCTCCTCGATGGTGAACCCGGTTCGCGTAATCCGTTCTTTTTGGCGGGAAGCCGCCCGGCGATTGATTCGGTACTGTCGGCGGAGTTCGTCGAGAAACGCCGTCAGCTGTTCCTGAGACAGGTCCACCGCCTTGGCGGCGTCGCTCAAGAAGGGCTCGACCGGCGCATCCTCATCCAAGGCGCGCTGCCGTAACGCCTCGACGAATTCGGAGTCGACCCGCGATCCATGGAGACCGAGGCGATCGCGTAGCGCCTTCCAAATCAGCGCGCGTTGCTCGGCGACGACCATTTCTTCCGTCTCCGCCGGCGCGAGTTTGTCCACCGTGAGGCTGGTAGCGATCGGCGGGACGAACAGACGCCGCACCCAACTGGTCACACGTTTGTACAAGGCGGGCACGACCGTCTTCCCCATCATGGGCAGCACGTAGAACCAGCCGAGCGACTCCACCATCACATAGGGGGTGACCACGTTTTCCTTGAGATCGTGCAACAATGTATGTCCCGCGTGGACCAATTTGGCGCGTGACTGATGTTTGGAGATAAAGTGATCCAGGTAACTGCGTGGGATCTCACGCACCTCATTCTTGGCGCGCATAATGACCGGGAATTGTTCGGTCTCATGTTCCTTGCCCCAGGCTCGATACCGAATGAAGACGGCAAAGAACCCGGCGAAGCCGTAGGTATCGTGGGCGCCGGTTGATTCCAGATGGCGTCGGAAAGGCTCGGATCGGACATCGATGCAAAAGACCGATTGCGAATGGGGCCGCACAGGTGGCAGATGTCCTGGACCGGCTGGTTGGGGCTTGGCCGATCCGCGCTGCAGCATGCCGAAGAGATGCTGCTGATATCCGGCCTCGAAGGCCTTGAGCCACACGGGACCATGGGCGGATTCCGGAAAGGCGTCCATCCAATCCACGAGCTGACGCAGGGCGGCCGGAGGCCCATCCATCAGAAGGCTTGGAACGATCTCGAGCGCCTGGGCAAGAGTGAGGAGACGTCTGGCCATGACTCGGCGCGCCGCCTGCTGGTGACGGAGCTCGAATTCCATCTGGTACTGCTGCGCAAGCAGCTCCCATTCGCGCGCAAAGGTTGCCGCCGCGTCAGGGCTCTTCTTGGTCTGGGCATGGAGGCGTTCGACTCGGTCGGCATAGAGGGCCGGCAGCCGTCCAGCGGCCTGTTCCTTGCGCATGAAGTAGGCCTGGGGATATTGCTGCATATAGGCTGAGATCGCGCGATAGTGGCCCTCGATCCCCAATGCTTCTTGGCAGACTTTCTGAACCAACTCGCGTACATACCAGAGGCGGACGGCGAGAAACTTCACCAGCCCGACAGGATAGGCCTGTTGCCAGGCATAGTCGTTTTCTTCCGCGCGCCATTTGATGAACCCGGCCCAGCCGGGAAGGGCTGCGAGCTGGAGGGAAAGATAGTCTTGGCGGAACTCTGCTGGAATCGCCAGCGCTTCGAGGCATTCAAACACCGTGTCTTCGGGGTGTTCCGGCAGCGACGCAATTTTGTGCCGACTCTCGGCGATACCGCAGGTCGTCCATTCGCTTACGGCTAGCCGTTTCCAGGCCGCGTAGAGCCCCTGTTCCCTTCCGGGCATCGACCAGGTGGCATGTCCTTCGTCCAAGAAGGCTTCACACCACTTGATCAACTCGCCGTTGATCTGGTCGACGATCTGGGTGCCCAGGCTCCGATCGCACCAGTTTGTGAGTGTCATGTCTCGTCCCAAAGCGGCCAGGTCCTCGCGGACCGTGGCGGTCATGCGTTCCTGTACGGTCGGTGACGAAAAAGACACCAGCCGTTCGGCCAGAGCCTCGGCTTGTTCTTCGCTTGGCTCGCGTTCCATCAATCGGTCGAGCGGCTCGTCCACCGGCATGGACAGCCCGTGGGTCAGGCAGGCTCGCAGCACCTCGCGGTGAGAAATCCGACAGGGTCCAAGGGCCACCTCCTCATCGCGCGCGAGCGGAGCCAATGCCTCCTCAATGTGGGAAACAAGAATTCTGCCGGCTTTCAGGTAGCGTCGATAGCCTTCACCGGTGAGATAGCCACTGCCACTTAAGAACTGTCGGCCGCGACGAACCGTGTCGGTAAACGGGAGGTATTCCAGGCTATGCAGGGGATTGTGATGGACGAACGTCCGCATGGGCCAATATTGCGCGATCACCTCACTGGCCAGGCGAATCATGCCCCGCAGCTCCATGCGACGCGCTTCGAGGTCCATCGGGTGGTGGGTCGTGGTTAGGGGATCCATGCCCCTCCCTTCATCGCCACCGAGGCCGGGGGCGTCGTGGCGCTCGACTGAAAGAGACGAGACGGGGCGGTCCCGAGTGCCAGCAGCAGGACCAGCATGATCAGTAGCGATGCGAACTCCGTGTGGTGCAGATCTTCATACCGAAGGCCCGCTCGTTGGCGGCCGAAGACCAACCATTGGACCAGTTCCATGAAGTACCAGGATGCCATGAGCCAGACGAGCATGATGAGCAGAAATGGTCCTGACGGCGCGAATTCCGGACTCAACAACATACCCACCAAGCCGGTGAATACGCCGAAGGGGGGCATTCCCAAGGCGGCTAGGGCCAGCAACGCCAGAAGGGTACTGAAGCGCGGCATAGGGTAGGCCATGCCACCGAGTGACCGCACGTCGATATCGCCATACCGAGCGCGGATGGCGTACCAAGCCAGCAGCAGGCCGCTGCTGGAGAGCACGACGGCACTGAGGTACACAGTGGTGTGTACGGACGCAGTACCCGTGTCGGCGATATACCACCAGAGGAGACACAGGAAAGCCAGTCCCGCATAGGCCAGTCGAGACAAGGGGCGCGACTGGATCCATGCGCGAAGAGATCCGTAACAGGCACCGACTAGCGCGAGAATGGCCAGGGTATGGAGCATGGTCGGGGTAAGGGTCGGGAGTACCCTGAGCAGATTGTGAAATCCCACCATGGGCAAGAGTACGACCGCGAAGGCGGGAAGATTTCCCGGCAATTGCGTCAGGGCGGCGACGAAGCCTCCATGCAGCGGAAGCAACGGCAGCAGGGTGGCACAGGTCACAAGACCCGCGACGGTGGACGCGGGTGGGGGGAGCACCAGCGTCAGCAGGGTCGAGGCTATGCCCAGGCCGTAGGATGCTAGTCCTCGCCAGGTTTCCGGCAGGGCGACGTGCAGCGAGCGAGAGAGCATGCCACAGAGCAGGCCCAGCAGGATGACGAGCATGAAGCTACGAGACGGTTCCTGACTCGTCAGAATTCCGAGCCCCAATCCCAACAGCATCAGCGTAATGACCCAGGCAAGACGGTTGTCGGGGTGCCGCGGCTGGCCGAGAAGCGAGAGGAACGCCGCGATCGGGAGAAGGCAGAGTAATGGGATCTCAGCCAGCGGCTCGGCCAGAGTCCATGACAATCCGATCACGGCGATGAGACTCGCCACCGTGGTCATGAGTGCCCAGGTTTTCATCCGGTGGAGGGAGGACCATAGAAGCAGGCTGAGTGCCGAGCCGAGGGCTGGAATGGCGAGAAGCACCCATGGCGTCATCCAAGCCTGTATCAAGCGCGGCCTCCGGTCAGGGATAGAGGGTCGCGGATTCGCCGGTTCTGGTGCAGCATCATCACGAGAGCCGTTTCTCCACCCGCTGGGCGACCAGCGTCATGACTCGACCGCATTTGGCATACAGCTGGTCCAGATAGAGACGGTTCATAAACACGACATACAACCGAGCCAAGAAGGCTTCGAACCATCCTGGTACCCTTACCGTGCGCCCATGCGCATGGGCATACAGGTAAAACCAGCTCAGGACAGTCAGCAACGTCGTTCCGACGACGAGGCTATCGAATAGCCGTCCCGGCAATGCCGCTGCTCGAAAGTATGCGGCCACTTCATCCGGGTTTGGGTACAGAAAATGGGTGAAGCTCTCCACCGCAAACAGGTAGGTGAACACGACCAGAACGAGCGTGAGCAGCATAGCGGCGGACACCTTCCAGGACGCCACGGCGCGAATGCGCGTCAGGGACAGAATGGCCTGTGAGGACGTCACCCAAATAAAAAACAGGAAGATGACGGTTCCCTGCGATTCCAGCAGCGGGATTCTCAAGATGCCATGCGTGACCAACAGGATGACCAACGGCAAGAGAAGTGTGGTTACAAAGCCAGTGGACCAGGTCAGGCCGGAGAAGCTGCTTTCTTCCACGTCATGCCCGGCATGCGGGAAGGAGGGTTCCTGCCTGGCCTTGTGGATCACGTTGCCGCAGTTCAAAAAGACAGTGCCCTTGAACAGCCCGTGCGCGATGAGATGGAACACGGCGAGGGAAAAGGCGCCCAGCCCGCATTCCATGATCATGTAACCCATTTGCCCAATCGTCGAGAAACCCAGGGTCTTCTTGATGTCGTTCTGGGTCAACATCATGGTGGCGCCGAGGATGGCGGTCAGCATGCCGATGATGAATACGACGTGCAACGTGGCGGGGCTCAGGCCGTAGAGCGGAGCGAGTCGATTCAGTAAGAATCCTCCGGCATTGATGATCCCGGCATGCAGCAGCGCGTGCACCGGCGTCGGCGCGTAGAGAGATCGAGGGAGCCACGTGTGAACGGGGAACTGGGCCGACTTGCCCATGGCGCCGACGAAGATGAGCAGGGTCACCGCCGTGACACCGTCCATTTCCCAACCGAGGGCGGGCCAGAGAGCCAACGTCACGGGAATCTCCGCGGCGCGAGTGAACAGCGTCTGGAACTCGAACGTGCCGTAGAGGGAATAGGCCAGCACGATACCGGCGAGAAAGACCACATCGCAGAGTCGCAGGAGCGTAAAGGTATTGGAAGCACCAGCGAGCGTCGCGCCATGCGCATGGTTGTGCGCCAGGAGAAATAGGAGCCAGGGGAGGATCTGCCAAAAAATAAACAACATCATCAGATTGGCGCTGGACACCATGCAGAGCAGTACCGAGGTGGTGATGCCGAGTATCCCGAGGTATCGGCGATAGCCGCGATCTTGGTACATGTAGCCCATCGAGTAACGATAGATGAGAGCGGTCACTCCCGAAATCAGAACCATCATGACCGCGCTCAGCCGGTCGATGTAGAACCCGATCGGAAAGGCAAGATTGGCAATCGCGGCCGGATCGTACAGTTGGACAGTGATGGCACCCTCGGAGGGCACGAGCACCAGGGTGACGAGTGCTCCCACGAAAGCGGCGACGATGGGGAACAGGCCGGCCCTCGCATTCTGATCTTGATCGGCGCGATGACCGGTCATGACGATGAAGGCCGTCAACAGCGGCAAGAGCGGAACGAGCACTAGGAAGGCCATGCCGAGTCCATTCTTCTCATGAAAAGAAAAAGGCCAGCCGAGGGTCCTTGAGAGAAGGAACCAACAACTGGCCTGCACTGTCTCCGGTCTTCCCGCAGGGGAACCACCGGCAAGACCCCACTGCCTGTCTCATTGCATTAACACACACGTGGGTCCGGGTCGCGTATGGTGCCCGGACTCTCGACGGCACCACCGAAAAAACAGCGTTAGATCTAGCTGCGCA
>JBDTWG010000017.1:0-20701 GCA_040006855.1 Nitrospira sp. | reverse complement strand
ACGGCACGTTTGCCGTCACCCGTGCTCCGTGCCTTGCCGTTTCCGGCAAAGGTTTCGATGTATCCGATCGCTAACTGAACATCTGTTTCCATAAATGACTAGATCCGTTCTGTGCTGAGCCCGTTGTGTCGAAAGATTTACGCGTGCGCGGGTGGAGTTGAGGCCGCAACCGGTTGTTCCACCTCGGGCGTCGGCATGGGCACGGGAGGCTGCGCCTGAATGGCCTGTGCTTGGACCGGCTCGGCCTGCTGCGCTTGTGCCTGGGCCTCGGCTTCGATCATATCCGCCTCGTGGACGGATTTCTTGAATCCCTTGATCGCTTTGCCGATTCCTTCGCCCAGCTGGGGCAATTTCCCCGCACCAAAAATAATCAGCACGATGAACAGGATCAGGATCAACTCTGTAAAACCAAGGCTGCCAAACATGGTGTGTCTCCTTTGCTCACATGTTTAGGATGCGGCTCCCTCTTTGGCCTTCTTCGCGAATCGTTCCTTCAGGCGCTGGCGAGCCTGCTCGGCCTGTTCAAACATTTTGCACTTATCGTAGACACTGATCAAATTGTAGTAGGCGAGCGGCTCATCAGGACTGTGCTCCACGGCACTCTCCATCACCTTGATCGCCAGATCGGTCTTTTTGTGATTGAGGGCGATCTCCATCAACTTGAAACTGGCTTCCAAATGTTTCGGATCGAGTTCGAGGACCCGGAGGTAACACTGAATCGCCATATCCATGGTGTTGTAGTCGGACACTTGCGGATTGTCCAGTTCCACATAGACGCCCGCAAGATTGTACCATGCCATCGGATCGTCCGGCGTAATCTCTACGAGTCGTTCGTAATAGTTCTTCGACTCCATGTATTTTCTCTTGTCCGCCTGCACGCGACCAAGATTGAAGAGAGCCAAGACATCATAGGCATGCACATCGAGCGCACGCTTGAATTCCGTCTCAGCCTCATCGATCATACCTTTAGTGGCGTAGATGGTCCCGAGGTTCGAATAATACATTGCGAGGGACCGATTCATTTCCGTCCTGAGGCCCTCGGCCATCTCAATCGATTTCTTCACTTCGGTCAACGCGTCATCGAGCCGACCTTTGCTGAAATACAATTCCCCCAGCCGACAACGAGCCTGAAAATCATCCGGCTCGGTGCTGAGCAATTTTTCAATCTCAGTGATTTCTTCATCGGGATTCAAGGCCTGCTCGCCAGGATCCACCGCCGCACTGTCTTGCCCTACGCCGGTCGTCTGTGTCTGTTCATCCATAGCCACGTATCCTACTCTCTGGGTGACGGGAAAGATTAAATTGGTCCGCTAACGAGAGAATTCTGCGAGTCCACCAGCGGGGGCTTGGTCACCGCCGCCTGCTCCATCACGGCGCCCTTGGGCCGATCGAGTGTCAGCAACATCACCCCGAGGATGACCATCAGGCTCAAACTTGAAAACAGCAACGCGTAGCCGGCGATAAACATTAATGCGAGACCATATCCCGCCAGACGTCCCATTGTCACAAGCCTGATCACGGTATAGGACCAGCACAACAGCCCCGCAACATAGCATGCAAAGGGCAAGTAAAAGGTATACCCCATGCCCATCTGAAAGATCCAGCTGATACCTTCGCCGGCTTTCCGAATGGAATGGGCCAAAACGGGATTGTAGAGGCCCAGGAAATAGTCCATGAATAATAGGGCGAGAAACACCACCCCTGAGACAGCCCCGAACCAGAGGGCGCGTCGGCGCTGCTGTCGGTTCCGCGTGCGAAATGACACCCCGCGGCCATAGGCCCAAAACACGAGTATGCTCGCGAGCACCATCAGCGCTTCGCCGAGACGATTGGCTTCATAAACC
Organism: Nitrospira sp.; assembly: GCA_040006855.1. Lineage (GTDB taxonomy): Bacteria > Nitrospirota > Nitrospiria > Nitrospirales > Nitrospiraceae > Nitrospira_A. Next base: position 18,857 of record JBDTWG010000017.1, on the reverse strand, counting down.
AACGGGGGAGCCGCAATCACCCCCATCCATCCGTAGGTGGTGGAAAGAATCTGATAGTAGAGCCACCCGGAAATGCCGAAATAATAGGTCGCACCCATGATCCGCTTGGACCACTCCTGGTGCTGCGAAAGGTATTCGATCATCAAGGCGGTGAGCGCAATGACCGTAATGACATTGTACGCAATGGAGCCCAACATACCCGGCGGCACAATCAGGAATGCGACCGTCAATATCAAGAGCAGTCCGACACTGGGAATCGTGACGGCATGGATCCCCGTAACCCCTCGTGCGCGCATTCTATTCAGGAGCAAGACTACGAGCGCGAGAAAGACGAAGATCGCGACGACATTCAGCAGGGCAAAGCCGACAGAGGTGAGCAATTGAAAGGTCGTACCGACCCACTCGTGCTGCGCGGCGATCTTGCTGATATGCATGCCGAGACGGGAGACCAGCCGATAGAGTACGAGTTCGAAGAACCCGACGAATAGCACCAGCTTGATGGTGTACTCGAACAGTAGGCCCTGATCTTCCACTCGTCCGGTGGATCGTTCGGCTGTAGCGGCTATGGCAGACATCTCCCGCCCCCTGTGCAACACGTTGGTGATGGCCCCGCACAAAACAACCGCTCGATGCTCGCAGCCTCAGGTCCGGACGAGGGAGACTAGGAACCGGTCGGTTGCGGGACCTGTAACGCTTGCGACTTGGCCCGGGCGATATACAGCAACCCGTCGGCCATCGAATAGTTAAACGGCAATTCACACACGACTTCACTGATCTTTTCATAGACATGCTGGTACAGCTGTTCAGCTTGGGCGGGAGTCATGCCCTCTTGCACTTCATAGAAGAAACCCAGACTCAGGTCTTCCGTTGCCGGTCGCATGATTCGTCGGATGCCGTAACTGCCTGGATCACTCATGATCGGCGCTTCTTTTTCCAAATCGAACAGACAGGGCTGGCAGGAAAACCCATACGACTCGTGAAGTTTCGTATTCCCCACGACGAAGTTCATCGTGTCCAGTGCTTCTTCTTCCTTCTCCGTAGGGAATCCGACGATCACATAGCAGTGCACGGCGATGCCGAGATCAACGCAATCATCGACGATTCGGCGCACAGACTCCTGCTTGATTCCCTTCTTCATGAAATCCATGACTCGTTGATTAAACGACTCCAAACCGAACACAATTTTCAAACACCCGGCGTCCCGCATCTGCCCAAGCAATTCACGCGTGAGGTTTTTCTCAAAGCGTAACTCACAGGTCCACTTGACGTTCAATTGCCTGTCAATCATTTGTTGGCAGAGGCGTTTGGTGGGAGACAGCGCAAAACATTCGTCGGTGAAGAAAAATGACTGCGCCCCATAGCGCTCCTTCAACCAGGCAAGGTCATCCACCGTTTTGCCAGGGTCGCGCTGACGAAAGTTTTGGTGATCCAGCGTGAGGGCACAGAACGCGCAGTCCTTGTAATAGCACCCGCGTGAAAATTGTACCGGCAGAACGGGCTCCGGCGACAAATAGAGGTCGAGCGGAAACCCGTCGTAATTCGGTGCCGTGAGCTGGTTGATATTTTCAGAGTAAAACGGCTGATTAACCGTAATTTTTCCGTTCTGGCGATAAATCAGATTGGGGACCTTGCTGAAATCCCGCTTACCGTCCATCTGATTCACAAGTTCAAGGAGGGCCGTTTCTCCTTCGAATACCACGAAGTCGTCAACAAGGTCGAATAGCCATGGACAGCGGCGGAGGTTATCCACCAATCGGGTAAAAATACTGCCGCCAACCGTCACGTGCAGCTCCGGCGCATGTTCTTTGATTAATCGGCAGAGCGTGAGACCAGGAATAATTTGCGAGGTAGCTGTAATGGACACGCCGACCAAATCCGGACGATCCGTCAGTATAGAGGGCAACACATGTTCACGAAATAAACTGATATAGGGATTTTGCGTTTCATCCCGGATAGCCTTAACCAAATCTTTCGACGAGTAGATTGAATAGTCGCCGAATTGATTGTCGACGACCGTCATTCGTGTCGGGAAATAGAGCGAGGAGATCACTTCAAGCCATTTATCGATCAGAAAAAGACTGTTGCGGTAGGCTTCGATATCGTAGAACCCTTCTCCGCGCAACGTCTCTTTTGCCAGCTCGATTCGCTCAAACAAATACGGAAATCGGTCGAGCGACTCGATGATCCGTGCGAGTTGTTCGGCGCTTCCTGGACCGGTCTCGCCCGTGCGTTCCCGCTCGAGGCCATGCTGTTTCGCTACCAGCTGCTGATAGAGATTTTGGGCAAACGATTGCGTTAGAACCTTGTCCAACAACTCGATGCCAAGATCGCGTTGGGAGACATTTTTTACCCCAGCCTGAGTAAGGAACCCTGTGAGCGATGGCAGACTAAGGTAGGGCTGAGAAGGATGCCAGGTAGGCGGAAACAGGAGTGAAACTTTCATAAGATAATCTTTATATTAAGCAGGAAAATCAGTATTTTCAGTAACATCGCACCGTATCGGTTTATACACTCCGCTCCAGTTCAAATGCAACCCTTCGCGCCCAAGCCGCGGCAAGAAATTCTCCTGGATTATCCGCTCGACATTATTGTCGAGCATGCATGAAGGCCCCGAGTCCTTTTGCCCTGCTAGGCAACGACTCGGGGCCTCCATGTTACGATTCAGAAACGATCTGCCTACTCGAATTCTGAGCAGGACAAGACTTTTTAGGCTACTTGGCTTACGGCAACTTCAGCGTAAACCAGGTGGAAAGAGCCTTCATGCCGTTTCGTTCAATGTTGTTACCATCCCACACCGCAAAGGCGATAGGCACCGAGGCCCCACCCTTGAACTGCGTGTCGTTCGCATCGCCGGTCTCCAGCGGACGCTTCACAACCACACGCCAGGTCGGACCTGAATATCCGCCGCCCTTGAGGGAACCGGATGGCTCCCACACGCCATTACCGATCACATCTTGATGGGCTTGCGTGGTCAAGGTGCTGAACCCGTTGGCGTTCAGATCCTCGACGGAGCTGACGCGCAGGGTCGGGTCGGACATGATGTTACCAGACCAGATACCGGTATTGAATGGACCAAGGCTCCGACCGATACGATCGGGATAGGTGACTCCACCGGCCGGTTCTTCAAAGTAATAGTCCCAGAAGATTCCAGGATACTGGTCGTCCACATCCCACATCCCGGCGCTGTCTTTACCAAGATCTTTCTGCCACTCAGCGTTCCAGCGCCAGATGTTGACGGTTCCACCGGACTGGCCCATACATTGGAACGGCGGAGCTCCCGCAGTATTGACCGGGAACATAATGGCTACCTGGTCACGAAAATCCTGTGGCCCGATCGCCGTGTCGTTCTTGGTCTGATCGCTCCAATCGAGGCGCAAGCCCAAGTCCTTCCCATTGGTGACCGCCTTCACAAATACCGACTTCACCGAAATGTTAGGATGCATCGGGGTCGTGATGGTCTGACCGCTCAGTGGAATAATGACACCCGGAACTCCTTCCCAGATGGGGTTTGCACCGTCCATCGGGATTGCCCCCTTGATCGCCTTCGCGGGAATGGTCACCGGTTGGCTGACCGCGAGAGGCACCTGCCCAATCGTCAACATGATGCCAACGATCAGCGCAGAGAGCAGAATGCCAAACACCAAACGTTTGTTGTGTGTCTGCACCAGTCTCATTGCGTATGCCCTCCTCTGAAAGATTAATAAGAAAAAAGAACTGAGCACTTATAACGTCTACCGAAAACCGAATCCCGCACTGCCCGCAAACCGAGAACCCCTACGCAGTTCCGACGGGGCCTTGACCCTTATCACCACCATCCTTCTCTTTTTCCTTCTGGTCCAGGAAGGATTCGGCCCCGACCTCACTCAGCAGCATACTGAGCTCATTCCCTTTATCCTGCGCCCCACACTCGTAGGTTTGACCTTCCGGAGCATTGAAGGTAGCTGGTCTATAGTCCGTCTCAGAGTAAGGTTGCACGGGGACTCCGAGAAAGGCGACCTCAAAATCCATCCACTCCGACATACAGTCGGCAATCAATTTGAATAACCCGTCATCAGACTTCTTCGCCAACATCCGACAGAACAATGGAACCCAACGGCCGATATGATTCCTGATAAACTTCTTCTGCGCATCGACCACAATGTCGGTCTTATCCATGCCATCATGGCAGCGCGAATACGATTCTTTATAAGTCAGAAAATGCATGAACTCGAGTTCGACGCTGAGGTGGTCCAGACGTTCGTGAACGTCTTTAGAAAGCTCGACCCCGAATGCTTTGTAAAATCCGGCGATGTCGCCCATGACATGGGACTGCGCGAAGACGTGATCATTGCCGAACAGCGTTTCGTACGGCGGGCAATCGAGCGTGATGACATTGGTGAACACCCGGCGGTGTTCGGTCTGTAGATCACCAATCTGCCAATTGACACACTCGGCCAAAACCAGCTTTTCGATCTGGTCAAACTGCTTTTTCATCAATGCGATTTTCTGGATTGCGCGGTCACCACCGATACCATCTAACGCCACGCGTAGACCTTCCAGCGCTGCGCGTCCGTCTTCGACGAATTCACCGCACTGCAGGTAATCCAGGAACTCTTCGTCCTCCGGGTATAACAAACTCCACGAGAACAGAAGATATATTTTGCTGCGATTGAGCGCACGTTCGACGGCTGGCGAATCTTTGATGGCGACAGTCTGCGGGGGAGCGACTGCGGTAGAGGACGGGGAGGTGGGCTGCACGACTTGTTTCGATGTCATACGTTTATTGCTCCTCACCTCAACATGTTGCGCATTTTTCTCGCACACTACGCAACATCTGAGTCCTGCGGCACAGGAGGCGTATGATAGGTAAAGGAGGGAGGGATGTCAAGCATGAACTCTCCTCCATTTGCCTCGCCACCAGTGCCAACGTTTCAATAATTTTCTTGACGTTCTTCATCTCTTCAACACCGGCTTGACGACCGCTAGGCGACTATCCCAAAGCCCCGGCAGCAAGGTTTCGCGCCGGCACCACCTTGATTGCAATACGATCATTCACGGTCTTGCAGATCTGCTCACACATTCCACATCCGACACAACGGTCTTGAGCCACGACCAAATGCAAGGCATTAAAATCCATCGACAGCGCCTCGACCGGGCACTTCGACACGCAGGCATGACAACCTTGGCCTGCCGTGCAGACGCGGTGCGACACGGTCGCTACGCCCATCCGCACGTCGAAACAATCTGCGACCGGGAGGAGCGCCTCCGTCGCACAAGCTGCAATACAGGGAAAATCTGCACACAATTCGCACGCCACTTGATTCGAAAAAATTATCGGACTGCCGTTCGCCACATCGCTCACGATCGCCCCGGGAGGACAGGCTTTGACGCAGTCGCTGCAGCGCGTACATCGCTCGAGAAACATCACTTCATCGACCGCCCCGGGAGGACGCAACCAATCCGTCCGTACCGGAGCCGCAGGCTGCTCACGGGGTGCGTCCTTGTAAGCGGCAAACTCTCGAGCCGCCTTAGCCACCGAGACGACGGAGTCTTTCAGAAAATCTCGACGCCCGTATTTTGGATCACCGGCCACAATAGTCTCCGACTACATCACACCATCGGCGCGCAACTTGTACACTTCCACGCAACGGTCGCAGGCGCCATACTCGACATCCCAACCCGGATGATTCTCGCGGATGAAGTCCAGGATGTACCCTTCCAGTTTGGTGTCCATATCTTCCACCCATGAGTAGGTGGGAAAGCGGCACAACGGACAAGGAAATCCCGGCATCAGCATGACCTTGGTGTTGGTCTCCGGAACTTCTCCCCCTTCGACGTCCACCGCGCGATCCAAAATGCGCAGCGTGTCTGTCGCCATTTCCACCAATTCGGAATGCGTGAAATAGCTGGTCTGCCAGAGACCTTCAAACACCGATTTCAACTGGGCGGGGGGGATTTTTCGGTACCATGACCGAAATTCTTTGAACCGATCCTCTTTCGACAACATCGGCTCTTTGCCCATCACGATCAGGCGACTGTCGACGCTGATATTCCAAAGGATCCGATAACGATGCAGAATCAGGGTTTCTTCACCGGGGTTTTGCCCGACCCTGGTATCAGGATCGTACCCAAAGGTGGGATCGAGCATGTCATGGATGTGCATGAGCTCGTGCCGACAGTAGCGCGTGAGGGCCGGATCATAGAACCGTCTTGGAATCAACTTGATGCCGACTCCCTTCAAGCCCTTTTCCTCGAATTGCTTGGCCAGGTCGTGTTCGACGGAGCCCCACTTCCGCAGCACATCGACCCCTTCCTGATCTTCCTTCAGTACACCCTTGACCAGCACCACGCCTACATGCTGCTTCAGTTCAGGAAACTCGTTGAAGGCGTCGCGGATAATATCGGAGAAGCCCCAGATTCCGAACAAATACTGATACAGCTTCTTGAACTCTGCCTCGCGATCATCGAGCGTGAACTTCTCGTAGATCGGATCGGCGAGTTCGTGAAACTCTTTATAGTAGGTCGGATCCCCTTCCCGTTCCGTCTTTTCAATGAAGGAGTCGATCACCTCCTGCAGTAAGGCCGGCTGAAAACGGATCTCCATCGACGGCTTGGATACTTCTACTCCGGTTGCCATAAGACCTCACATGTTCTGGTTCACTGAAGGGAAGAACCCGCGCGAGCGCTACGCTTGACTTGCTCCCGGTCCTTCTCTTACGATCATCGAAAATGACCGCCGATTATACAAACCCCTTGGCGATTTTTGCAAACCGTCGAGGGTAGGCAGGGGCCCGGTAGCCCCCGCTCAGACCAGGGACGAGGCACAGACTTTATGAGCAATCACACCACCGCGCCCCCCACGACTCCTTCCGCTGGACAGTTGCATAGCCCAGGAGGATCCGCATCGACCACGCCGCCAACCATCGATCATTTAGAGTACTGGAAGGCGGGTCTGCGGGAACTCAAGACGTTTCGAGGGCATTCCCATGGGGTCTGGACTGTGGCCTATGCCCCCGACGGCCAAACCCTTGCCAGCGGAGGCGTCGATCGATACGTCCGCCTCTGGGATATTGAAACAGGACGGCTCCTACGTTCGCTGCGTGGCCATACGGCTGACATCCGCGCCCTGGTGTTCACGCCCGATGGCCGCGCACTCGCCTCGGGTAGCGAAGATCGGACCATCCGACTCTGGAATCCGAAAACCGGGGAACCAACAAAACTCCTGTTCACACGTTATGACCACAATGTCTGCAGCCTCTCCCTCTCCCCAGACGGCCTCATGCTGGCCCGCGGCAGTCACAATAAGGATATTAAGATCTGGGAAGTCACGACGGGAACCGACCTCATGACGCTGCTGGGAAAAGATCAATACGATCACCACTGGTCGGTCTGTGTGGCATTTTCCCCTGACGGCATGCATCTCGCCAGCGGATCCGACATCGGCAAGATCAGAATTTGGGAAGTACTGCCCAGCGGCGAAGAAAAGATTCTGCACAACGGTCATTGGGAAGAAACCGCCGAGGACTCGACGGAAACCCGCGGGTTCTTCATCGAAGACGATGGAGGATTCCAGAAACCCATGGAGTTTTGGATCGGCGCGATGGTGTTCACGCCGGACGCAAAACTATTGATCACCGGGAGCCGGGACAATACGATCCGTTTCTTCGAAATGCCGACCATGAACGAACTTCTCGTTCTGCGGGCGCATAGCGGATGGGTACGATCGTTGGCTGTCTCGCCGGACGGAAAAGTGCTCGTGAGCGCCGGAGACGACAGCACGATCCGCTTCTGGGACATTGCCACGGGCCGCAACTTCCGGACCGATAAGAGCCATGCCGGCGCCGTTCGCGGTATCGCATTTTCACCCGACGGTTTACGCTTAGCCAGCGCCTCATGGGATCGTACTGTGAAACTATGGGAAGGTGGCCAGGAGCCGGCAGAATAACTTCACCCGTCATCCTCCTCCGCCTCGCCTCGGGCGGAGGAGATACCGTACCGCTTGCACTTGTCCCACAAGGCTTTTCTGGACAGCCCCAATACATTGGCGGCATTAGTTCGATTGCCTTCCACCTGCTTCAACACCTCGACAATATAGTCTCGCTCAAATGCTTCCCGCGCTGTCGCCAGGGTCACCTGTGCGGCCACAGATGATTTCTTGGTCTCCGCAGCAAGTCCCTCAGTACAGAAACCACACCCCGCCTGAGGCGCCCCGCCAAGATAGGGGCAGGTTTGAAACCCGCAAAGATTCCAGGGCTGCAGCTCCTCCCCCTCTTTCCCCAAGGCGACTGCACGCTCCACCATCTGCTCCAGTTCACCCACATTTCCCGGAAAGGAGTAATGCAGAAGCAGTTCACGACTGGGCTGAGCGAACCCCTTCAAAGTCTTGCCGAGGTTCGCCGACTGACTTTCCAGGACATGCTCGGCGATAATCAACACGTCCTCCCGCCGCTCCCGCAGCGGCGGGACAACGACCTGCACGGGCGTAAGATAGTCGTAGAGCTCCTGGCGAAACCGCCCCTCGGTCACCGCCGTTTGGAGATCTTCTTGAACCGCAGAGATAATTCGAACATCGACGTCAATCGCTTCTCGCCCACCGACACGCTGGAACCGCTTTTCCTGAACCAAACGCAAGACTTTCGCCTGAAGCGCGAGAGACAGCGAGCCGATATCGTCGAGAAACAACGTGCCTTTGTGAGCCAGTTCGAACCGCCCTCGCCGTTGACGCACAGCCCCAGGGATGGCTCCCTTCTCATGGCCAAAGAGTTCCGACTCCATAAGGCCTTCGGGAAGGTCCGCACAACACACTTTAATCAAGGGCTGATCCCGTCGCGGACTATTCAAATGGATAGCGTGGGCAACCAATTCTTTGCCCGTTCCACGCTCCCCTACGATTGACACCGGCGAATCGGTGGCCGCAAGCAGCTTGATCCTCTCCAACAGCGCTCGCATTTGGTGGTTGCAGCCGTGCATTCCACTGAAGCTAAACCGGTCCTCCAGCACCTCCTTCAACTCAAGGTTTTCACGTCGTAGCCCGAGAATTTTCCCGACGCGCTCGACGATCAGCAGTAACTCGTCCATCTGAAATGGTTTAGTAATGTAATCGTATGCGCCCAGTTTGATTGCGCCGACAGCCGTATCGACCGACCCATGGGCGGTAATCAAGATCACTTCCGTCGTGGGACTTCGCTCTTTTGACGCCTTCAAAATCGTGAGCCCATCGGCGCCGGGGAGGCGTAGATCGGTAATCACCATATCAAATTGGCGCGTGCCGAGGATCGCCAGCCCCTCTGTTCCCGTTGCCGCCGCCGTCACCTCGCAGCCGAGGGCTTCCAAGGCATCCAGCATCGACAGTCGCATCAACGGTTCGTCATCGACAATGAGTACCTTGAGGCCCTTCACGAAAACCTCCCACTGGCATATCGTTCGATCGCGAGCGGAATGGAGACGGTAAATGTCGTTCCTTTGCCGACTTCGCTCTCAACAAAAATCTTTCCCCCGTGCCGTTCCACAATACCTACACTCACCGACAGGCCCAGCCCGGTTCCCTCGCCTTCGTTCTTCGTCGTGAAAAACGGATCGAAGATCCGAGGCAGCACCGACGGGGAAATCCCGCAGCCAGAATCCCGAACGTGGACGAGGCAATTGGCGCCCTCCACCGTGGTACGAATGGCCAGCACCCCTCCAGCCCGCATCGCCTGAATCGCATTCAAAATGAGATTCATCAGGACCTGCTCCATCATATGACGATCGATCATGATCTCCGGCATCTCACTCGCAAATGCAGTCTCCAGCCGGACATGGTGAGGCACAAACAGATGCTCCGTCAGAAGCAAGACCTGCTTGATGACCTGATGGATATCGGCAAGCGCCAATTCCGGATTGTGCTGCTGCGAAAAATCGAGGAGTTGTCGAACGATCTTTTGCACCCGCCTCAGTCCGTCCTCCATCGATACCAGGTACTCCGCCTGCCGGGACGGCGACAGGGTCCCCTTTCGCATGTTGTACAGGCAGTTCAAAATGCCGCCCAGCGGATTGTTGATCTCATGTGCGACCCCCGCGGCAAGTTTTCCCACCGATGCCAGCTTCTCGGAGTTTCTGATTTGCTGTTCCAGTGTTTTGGTATCCGTCATATCACGCGCGATGCCAAGGACACCCAATATCTCTCCCTCCACACCATGCAAGGGCGAAACACTAACCATCACAGACCTGGGCTCCCCTGTCTTGGTCAGCACTTCGACCTCATAGACTTGTTTGACGCCGATGTCCAAGGTCGATTTCAAACGGCGGCCTCGATGTCGCTTCGATAACAAAGCCAAATAGGGCCGCCCCAACAAATCCTCTTTTGCATAGCCCCACGCCAGGACCTTACTGTTGACGTACGTAAAACACTGCTCGCTATCGAGCGTGTAAATGACGTCGTTCGCGTTCTCCAACAAGTTTTCAAGATATTGTTTGGTCTCTTCGATCTCGCGAGTCCGCTCGGTAACCTTCGCCTCCAACTCCTGCTGGTAGGTATGCATCTGCCGTTCAAGGCGCTTGCGATCGGTGATATCACGAAGCTGAACCATAACCCAGGTGTGGTCGCTGCCGCGCACCAAGATGAGGTCCATTTCCACCGGCGTCTCCTTGCCGGTGGCATCCCGCACCGTCATTTCCTGGGTCGGTACCTGGCGCTCACCGGCACGAATCTTTTCCAGCATTGATCTCATGGAGTCATGGTGGACCGGTTCAATCACATTGAGGATACTACTCCCCACGACCTGCTGCTCGGAATACCCCAACGCCTGTTCTTCCCGCTTATTCACCGCCACAATCAGGCCGTCTTCGCCCACCATAAACACAGAGTCCGCAACCAAGTCGAACAGCGCCTTATAGCGCGCTTGCGAGGCGACCAGTTGCTGCGTGCGCTCATTGACCGCTTGTTCGAGTTGGGTCGTGTACCGTTGGATTTGCTGTTCCAGCAGACGCCGTTCCGTCACATCGCGCACGAACGCGCGGGAGTGCACCAGGCCCCCGCCGCTTTCGAAGAGCGCTGTCGCATGAATTTCCACATCGATCGGATGGCCGTCTCCCGCGACAAACACCGTCTCGATCGTACTGCGGCCCTGCGCGACCAAGCGCTCCAGATAAGCCAACACCTCTGTTTCGCGCCCTTTGGGAACGAGATCCCAGAGACGCATCTGGAGCATCTCCTCCAACGAATACCCCAGCTTGTCCAGGCCGGTTTTGTTCACATGCACAAACTGACCGGCCTTGTTCAGCTGATAGATCATCTCCGGGGAATGCTCGATAAGATCGCGGTACCGCGCCTCCAATCGGCGGACATCCTCCATTCGGTGCTCAATCTGTTCGAATGACACACGCAGGTTGACCGCCATCTTGTTGAACGCGTCGGCCAGATGCTCGATTTCATCGCCGGTCTTGAGACTCAGCTGCTGATCCAACCGACCGCTTCCGATTCTCTGTACCCCTTCCTGGAGCAAACGAATTGGACGGGTGATCCGTCGCGCGACAGCCAGGCCTGTCAGCACCAGCACGCCAAACACTCCCAACCCATATACCGTCACCTGAACAACCAGCCGAGACAAGGGCGCATAGGACTCGTGAGGGTCCTGTCGCACGAACGTCACCCATCGCTTACTGCCCAAACTATCCGGCGTGAGATGGTCGCCTAAACGAACCGGCGCAAACCCTACGATCGAGTTCTGTCCACCGTGCGAATCGTTGGCCACGATACTCCAGCCGGCATGGCTCGCATTGATGGCGCTCACCAGTTCAGGCGTCACCGCATGTTCTTCGGGAGACAGAACCGGGCAGATCAATGGAACGCCGTCTGAATTGAATAACATCGCATGGCCCGTCTGCCCCACCGTGACTTCCGATACCGAATGGAACAATGTATCCCGACGCAAGAGGATCGTGACCGCGCCGATCGCCACATGCTGCTCATCGTCAAGGAGCGGCACTGACACATTGAGCACATGGGTCCCGAAGGACGGGTCGAAAAATAGATCACTGACAAAAACCCCTCCGGTTCCGCCTTTCATGACGGCCTGCCACCAGGAGGCCTTGCCATAGTAATACTCGACTTGTGGAATTGAGCTCACGACCAGGGCACCACGGTTGTCGGTGACAAAAATCCCGACATAGTCGTCTTTGCGGATGTCGTGCCACCGAATCAAATAGTTCGTCACGATCCGATTGATGAACAGCGGGAACTCGCTTTGTTTGTCGCGTTGTCGCCACCGTTTCTGCCAGGCCTTGATCATGGACTGGACGGTCTTCTCATCCTTGTCCACATAGGTGCGGTTCGACTCGGTCACGGACGTGCGAAGGAAGGGCGTCGCGGCCAGTTGCTGCGCCTCGTTGATACCACGCGTCACCTGCATTTCGATGCGCCGGGCGGCTTCGACGGCCACCTCTTTAAAATTGGCGCCGATCGTTTCTCGAAGCGCCCGGCGCTCTTCGATATAGGTCATGACAAGGGAGAGGCAGAGCGGTAGGAGACCGACCATCACGATGGCCGTGATGATTTTACGCTGGAGACTGTGAGACCGGCTCCAGAACAGCATGGGTATGACTTGCCCCGACAAACAGCCCTCTCAGAACATCGTGCGGGGCTCGGGCTCCGGCTCGAACAAGCCGACGCCTAGCGACGCTTCATGAGACTCCCGGCGCTGCTGGGCCATAGCAACAATAACGGGCTCGCCACAAACACGGACGAATAGGTCCCGAACATGACGCCGCCAAGCAAGGCCAGCGAGAAATCGTGCAAGACCTCGGCGCCCGCAAGCACCAACGGGATGAGCACGATGACCACGGTTAAGCTGGTGACGATGGTGCGACTGAGCACCTGGTTAATGGCCGTGTTGATGATCGTTTCCTCATCCTCCCGCCGGCGCGTTCGCAGATTCTCACGGATACGGTCAAACACCACCACCGTATCGGTCAGCGAATACCCTGCCAAGGTCAGCAAGGCCGTCACCACCAGCAACGTGATCTCTTTGTCCAACAGATAGAACACTCCGAGCACAGCCAACACGTCATGGAACGTCGCCAGGGCCGCCGCCACCCCGAACCGCAACTCAAAGCGCACCGCGATGTAGAGCACGATGCCCACAAATGAAATGAGCACCGCGATCAGCGCATCTTCCTGGAGCTTCTTGCCGATGGTCGGACCGATTTCCATGCTGGAGTCGACCACAAACTTATTGCCGGGGAATTCTTTGCTGAATACCGCCATCACCCGCTCGGCGATCTTCTCTTCGATGGTCGTCGACGCTTTCACACGGATGAGCAGCTTGTTGTCCTGTGTAAATTCCTGCAACTCAGCCGATCCAAGACCGTTCGCTTCTAACGCATGTCTCGCTTCATCGATCTTGATGGCCTGATCGAATTTCAACTGCACTGCCGTACCGCCGGCAAAATCAATCCCCAAATTTGCCGCGCCGCGCGCGATTTGAATCACCGCAATGATGCCCAGAAAGGCGAGGATGCCGGAGAGCGTAAACGAGATCGCTCGCTTCCCCATAAAATCGATATTCGTCTTCCCCAAAATCTCGAACATGCCGGCTCCTTCCTAGATACTGAGCTGCTCAATTTTTTTACGCTGATTCAACAGATCGAAGACCACCTTGGTCCCGACCAGCGCCGTGAAGAGGTTGATCGCGATGCCGAGGCACAAGGTGACGGCAAAGCCTTTGATCGGCCCGGTTCCGAACAGAAACAATGCGAACCCGGTGATCAACGTCGTGACGTGCGAGTCGACGATCGTCAGCAACGCCTTGTCGTACCCCGCATCGATCGCCAACCGAACCGGCTTCCCCTGCCGCAGCTCTTCACGGATGCGTTCGAAGATCAACACGTTTGAGTCGACCCCCATGCCGATCGTCAGAATAATGCCGGCAATGCCGGGCAACGTCAGCGTGGCATTCAATGCCGCGAGGAACCCGATCAGGCAGATCAGATTCAGCATCAGTGCAAAATTCGCAATCACGCCAGACAATCGGTAATAGCTCGCCATAAACACGATCACGAGAAGGCCCGCGAAGAGGGTCGCCTTCACCCCCTTCTCGATCGAGTCTCGCCCGAGCGATGGGCCGACGGTCAGATCCTGAATGATCTTCAGAGGTGCCGGCAAGGCACCGGCCCGGAGTACAATCGCCAGGTTGTTCGCTTCTTCCATCGAAAACGTCCCGGTGATTTGAGCCCGCCCTCCGCTGATGCGCTCTTGAATGACAGGCGCCGAATAGATGGTATTGTCGAGCACGATGGCCATGCGTTTCTTGACGTTCTCGCCTGTGATCCGGTCGAATTCCCTTGCCCCCTTGGCGTCGAATGTCACCGAGACGTAGGGCTCGTTGAATTGGCCGATGGACACCCGGGCATCGCTCAACACATCGCCGGCCAGCATGACTCGCTTCTTGACCAGATAGGGCGCGAGCCATTCCTGTCCGCTCTCTTTTTCCACGATCCTCTCGAAGAGAATCTGGTCGCCTTCCGGCACCTTCCCTTCTACTTGCTTCAGAAGCGCCTCTTCGCGCTCTTTCCCCTTCTGGATCCGACCCGGCAAATCCAGCTTCGCCTGATTGTCATCATCCAACAATTTGAATTCGAGCAACGCGGTTTGCTTGATGAGATCCTTCGCCAACTTGGCATCCTTGATCCCAGGTAACTGCACCACGACCTGCTTCAAGCCCTGCCGTTGGATCAGCGGTTCGGCCACACCGAACTGGTCGATGCGATTCCGAATGGTCTCCAGCGCCTGATTGATGGCGGAATCCTTGATGCGCTTGATTTCCGCATCTCGCAATTCCCACACGACGTTGTTTGCCGACCCAGCCGACTCCACCTCCAGGTAGGTCGGGAAATCTTCCAGTACCTTCTGAACTTGCGCCTTCAGCTCGGCATTTTGAAACCCGATCGTAATCCGCGAGGATCCGGTGCGCTTGACCGATTCGGCCGGAATCTTCTTTTCAAGCAGCAGGTCCTGTATCCCCGCCGCCGTGCGGTCCACCGCAATCTCCACTGCCCGATCTTCCTCCACCTCGAGCACCAAATGAATCCCACCTTGCAGATCCAGCCCCAGGGTAATGCCCTTATCAGGCAGGACATCCCGAACCCACCTCGGTAGCTCCTGGTACAAGGGTTGATAGGAAGGCAAGAAAAAGATGATCGAGGCGACCACCATCGTCACTAAGGCCAACAACCGTCCGCCGACTTTCTTCATACGTGCGCCAATCCTTCCCGTCTCCGTCGCGTGCGTCAATCTTCTTCGTCACCGCGCAGCCGAGCAATGTGCTCTTTCTGGATTTTGATTTTGGTGTTGTCCGCAATTTGCAGCGTGACCGTGTCTTTTCCCATGTTCGTGATGCTGCCCCAAATCCCGGACGCCGTGACCACCTTATCGCCTTTTTTGAGGGCGGCCATCATGGCGTCCGCCTGCTTCTTGCGCTTCTGCTGCGGCAAAATCAGCATGAAATAGAAAATGACGAAGATCAGAACAAATGGTACTAGTGACAAGAGGCCACCCCCTGTCCCCGTCCCCCCGGATATCCCCTGTGCCCATGCCACCGAATCCCACATAATGTCCCCCGCCTATTTCGCCGTTAAGAAACGTCTGTATTCTGGGTATCCAACCGGCATTCGCCCGCCGGCCGATCAACGAGGTAGGTCCGGTGAAATTCGCGGCGAAACTCCTGAAACGTTCCGCCTCGCACGGCGCTCCGGATCTCCTGCATCAGCTGTGCAAAAAACCACAAATTATGAATCGTATTCAGGCGGGCGCCCAACATTTCCTTTACACCAAACAAATGATGCAAATAGGCCCTGGTGTAGCGAGTGCAGACTGGGCACCGGCAGACCGGATCGATGGGCTGCTCATCCCGCGCGTAGCGGGCCTGCTTGATTACCACACGTCCAAACGACGTGAATAACCAGCCCGTGCGACCATGACGGGACGGGACGACGCAGTCGAACATATCAATCCCGCGCGCCACCCCTTCGACGAGATCCTCCGGCATGCCCACACCCATGAGGTAGCGTGGTTTGGCCGATGGCAGCTCGGGCACCGTCACGTCCAACATGGCATACATGTCGGCCTTGCCCTCGCCCACCGACAATCCGCCGACGGCATATCCATCGAACCCGACGGACACTAAGTCGCGCGCCGACTCCACCCGCAACGCCGGATCCAAACCACCCTGGACGATGCCAAACAGCGATTGATCCGTCCGCCGCTTGGCGCTCACACAACGGCGCGCCCATAACGACGTCCGCTTGGCAGCATCACGCACCTGCTCCGCGGACGAAGGCAGCGCGACGACATGATCGAACGCCATGATGATATCCGCGCCCAAGGCCTCCTGAATCTCAATCGAGCTCTCTGGACTGATAAACCGCGACGACCCATCGATATGCGATTGAAAGATCACGCCTTCATCCGTGACCTTGCAAAACTTGGCCAAACTGAAGACTTGAAAGCCACCGCTATCGGTCAGGATTGCGCCGGGCCAGGCGGTAAATCCATGCACGCCGCCCAGCTCTTCTACCACCTTGTGACCAGGACGCAAGAAGAGATGATACGCATTGTTCAAGATGAGCCCATAGCCCATCTTGAGGAGTTCCTCGCCATCGACGCTTCGCACATTGCCCAATGAGCCGACCGGCATGAAGGCTGGTGTGGCAATCTCGCTGCGCCCGGTGGTCAACAGACCCACACGCGCACGCCCGGCGGATTCTTCATGTGTGATGCGGAACGACAACATTCGATCGATGGTCCTACATCTGCTCCGGAGCTGAGACACCCAGCACATTCAGCCCGTTTCGGACCACCTGCTGCACCGCCCACATTAACGCCAACCGTGCGCCCGTCAGGCCGGGCGTCACGACCTCCAGGTGTCGGCTGGTCGAAGGCGCTGTATCGGTTGAAGATCCAAGGGCCGTTTCACTGTCAGGCGCGGGAGGCAAAATCCGATGCTTATTATAAAAGGGGTGCAGCATGCCGGCCAATTCACGCAGGTAGTAGGCCATTCGGTGCGGCTCGAGTTCCACGGCACTCGCCTGCAATACCACCGGAAAGGCCGACAGTTTTCGAATGAGCGCGAGTTCATCGGGGTCTTGCAACAGATCGAGGTTTGCCTGACTCGGCAGCGGACAGTCGATACCGCGCGCGGCCGCCACACGCCGCAGGCTGGCAATCCGCGCGTGCGCATACTGCACATAGTAGACAGGGTTCTCTTGCGATTGCTGCTTGGCCAACTCCAAATCAAAATCCAGATGCGTGCTGGAGTCGCGCATGAGAAAGAAGAACTTCGCGGCATCCGCCCCGACCTCGTCCATCACCTCGCGAAGGGTGATGAACTCTCCGGCCCGCTTCGACATCTCGACCTTCTGACCGCCACGCAAAAGATTCACCATTTGCACCAGCACGACCCTCAGCCGCTCCTTGGGATACCCATAGGCCTGGACGACAGCCTGCATGCGCGGTATGTAGCCGTGGTGATCGGCGCCCCACACATCGACCAACAGATCAAAGCCGCGCCGCAATTTGTCGCGATGGTAGGCGATGTCGGAGGCCAGATAGGTATAGTCCCCTTCCTGCTTGCGGACGACGCGATCCTTTTCATCCCCGAACGCCGACGAACGAAACCATTGCGCGCCATCCTGGTCGAACAACAGGTCGCGAGCCTTGAGCTCACTCAAGACTTGGTCCACGGTGCCTGAAGATAACAACGAGGCTTCACTGAACCAGGACTCGAAGGTAATCCCAAAGGTTTCCAGATCCTGCCGAATGAGAGCCAGTAACTCCCGGTAGGCAACGTCCTTACTCCGTTGTTCCGCCTCAACCGTGGACAATGAGAGTAAGCCCTCGCCCTGTTCCGCTTTCACACGCGCAGCGACAGCGCGAATATAGTCACCGTGATACCCATCTTCGGGAAACGTCACTGGCTTCCCGCAGGACTCCAGGTAACGCGCCAGAACGGACACCCCCAACAGCTTCATCTGTCTGCCGGCATCGTTAATGTAATATTCGCTGACCACCTCATGACCGGTGGCCTTTAAGAGACGAACCAGGGCTTGCCCTACAGCGGCGCCACGTCCATGCCCCACATGCAACGGCCCGGTCGGATTCGCGCTGACATACTCCACCAAGACTCGACGCCCTTGCCCCACCTGGCTGTGTCCATACGCTGCGCCCTGAGCCTCAATTTCATGCAAGACTTCCATCCACAACTGCTGCTTGACCGTGAGATTGAGAAATCCCGGTCGCACAATTTCGACGCGATTGAATAGCGCATCTCGTTGTTCGATGTGATCAATGATGATTTGGGCGATTTCGAACGGTGGCCGTCGCTCGGATGCTGACATGGACATGGCCACCGTGGAGGACACATCACCCCACTCAGGTCGCTTCGGGGCTTCGAGGTACACAACCGGCATCTGCTCCACCTTGAGAAGTCCTCGCTGTTGCGCCAGTCGAAGCGCCCCGACCAACGCCGCACTAACTTTATCTTGCACGACACCCTGACTCACAGAAACCTCTCTAAGTCTGCGTGGAAACAGCGAAAATCAAACTGGGAATCTAACACACCAGCACATCAGAGACAAGATCGCGAGTTAGACAGTGGGCTGCGTTGATCGTCACATCAATAGCTCCCGGCAACCCTCAATGATGCGCTCAGGTGAAATGCGAAGGCAAACTTTCTCTCGGCAACACTCCACGCTAGTCCAAGTGGGACAACGGCATGGCTCTCCGGTCAGAATGGAGACCCTGTGCCCAAGCGGAGCCCATCGTCGCGGGCTCGTGGGACCGAAGCAGGCAATGGTCGGAATGGATAGGGCCGCGGCGAGATGCGTCATGCCTGAGTCGTGCCCAA
>JBDTWG010000016.1:0-20702 GCA_040006855.1 Nitrospira sp. | reverse complement strand
CCATCACTCGGATGTGCAAACGGGCGATTCTGCTGAACAAGGGGGAGATCGTGCAAGAAGGGGCGGCGCATGACGTCGTCAACCACTACCTTCATGCCGGCCATATCCCGTCCTGCCAGGAATGGATGGACTCCACTCAGGCGCCGGGTAATGACGTGGTGCGCCTCCGGGCCGTGCGGGTGAAATCTGAATCCGGGCAAGTCACGGACGTCGTGGATATTCGGAAACCTGTGTGCGTTGAGATCGAGTATGACATTCTGAAGCCAGGGCATTCGATTGTCGCGCAGTTCGGTTTCAATACTGAAGAAGATGTCATTGCCTTCATCGTCAATGACCGGGATCCGGCTTGGTACAGACGTCCTCGACCGGTGGGCCGGTATATCAGTACAGCTTGGATTCCGGGAAACTTCTTGTCGGAGGGTGTGATGGCAGTCGGGGGAGGGATATTTTCAGAAGACCCCTGGCGCGAATATTGTGATGTGCCGCGTGTTGTAGGTTTTCGAGTAATAGACCCGGGGACCGGGGACACGGCGCGAGGCGACGTGACGGGACGATGGGAGGGGGCTGTAAGGCCCTTGCTCCGATGGACAACCGAGCACACCTCTCTATAGCGACGTGGCGTATGGCGCAAAGTGATAGGAGTGTTGTTACCTGCGGTGTTGCCAGGCTCGTATCGGCTCTTGACTGATCGTCTTAAACGGCGACAAGCGGTCTTTTGTGGGAGCAACTTTATCAGCTAAGTTGGATTGGCTTTTCTGCAGGATCAAGAGCGCTTGAACTTGATTGTCAGTGGCGTAACTCATTGCGTTGTGTGCACTCCGTTCGAAGTGGTTTTGGGTGGGCGTGAAGGGCATCCCATTGATCGTTATTACACCGAGAGGCAATTTCTACAGAGCACGGTTTCAAGTTCCAAGTGCAACGGGTGAATGATGACGCAGTTGTGTGAAGGCCTCCAGCGGCGTGGCGAAATGGAGGCACTTTCTTGGGCGCGTATTCAGCCGATGCGCGATGGCGTTCAGCTCCCGCTGCGTAGAGCCCGACAGATCTGTGCCCTTGGGCAGATACTGACGCAGCAGGCCATTGGTGTTCGCGTTAGTCCCGCATTGCCAGGGGCTGCGCGGATCAGCAAAGCACACCTGAATCGCGAGCCGCTGGGCCAGGCGCTCGTGTTCCGCCATCTCTTTGCCCCGATCGTAGATCAGCGTCCTGCGCAGCGGGGCCGGCACGTGCCGGAGTTTCCTCGTGAATCCCTCGCGGGCACTTCCCGCATCCGTGCCCGCCATGCGGGCCAAAATGACCAGGCGCGTCGTCCGTTCCACCAGGCTGCCAATGGCCGAGGCGTTTCGGGCCCCGTGATGAGGTCGCCTTCCCAGTGGCCGGGGACAGTGCGGCTCGCGACCTCTGCAGGGCGGGCGGCAATCGGCGTCATGTTCGGGAGGTGGCCGCGTCGATCGGTTCCCCGCGACCGAGGCCGGCGGGTCTTGCGCCCCTGCCGCAGTGTCGCCAGCAGTTCGCTGCGCAGCAAGAGATACAGGCCCGCATAGATCGTCTCCGTCGAGAGCGATGCTGCCAATCAGGGCTTTGTAACCTATTATTAAAGCGGGGGAAGTTGTGCTCGCCGTCGTTCTGGGCATCACTCACTGTCTCGATATGATATGGACATCTGGCAGAGTATGGGAGGTTTACCGCTTTGTCGATGAAAACGCTGTTTGAAGAGGTTTTTCGTCCTGAAGATGTTATGGTCAAGCGTTATGGCAATGCTCTATCTCCGACAGCGAGTGTAAAGGCGATCGATTCAATGGAGCTTCGGCGAAATGAGCTCGACCATTGGGATAGGGATTATAAGTTGTGGTCAGAGTGCGCGCGAAGAAGCCAGGAGTGGAGACTTGTTCCACTCATTGAAGTAGGTACGACGCGTATGCTGGCAGGAAAACGCTTAGGGCGAGTTGAGTATCCATGTTGTCAGAGTTGATCAGAGGTTTCGATTGTTGGAGGTTGTGACATGAAAGCGGTAATTTTAGCGGGTGGATTGGGAACCCGACTCTCGGAAGAAACGGTGCTCCGTCCCAAGCCGATGGTAGAAATTGGTGGCAAGCCGATCTTGTGGCATATTATGCAGATCCATGCCGTTTATGGTGTCACCGAATTTGTTGTTGCGCTTGGATATAAAGGGGAGATGATCAAGGAATACTTCCTCAACTTCTTCGCCATCAACAACGATGTGTCGGTCGATCTTTCTACGGGGAAAACGACGATACATGATGGAAATCAGCCGAAATGGACTGTTCATTTGGCCGACACAGGACAGACAACCCAAACAGGTGGGCGGGTAAAGCGTTTGAAAAAGTGGCTGGAAAATGACGAAACATTCATGTTGACCTATGGAGACGGGGTGGCAGATCTGAATGTTAGCAAATTGCTGGATTTTCATCGTTCTCATGGCAAGCTCGCGACAATGACTTCGGTTCGCTCCCCAGCGCGATTTGGTCGTATCGGCTTTGACGGTGACCGAGTAACTGAGTTTTTTGAAAAACCTGAATCGGGGGAGGGATGGATTAATGGTGGGTTCTTTGTCCTGAGTACGAAGGCCTTGGACTATATTGATGGTGATCATACGGCTTGGGAACGTGAGCCCGTCGAGCGCCTCGCTCACGCCGGTGAGATGGTAGGGTACAAGCACTATGGCTTTTGGTCCTGCATGGATACCTTAAAGGAAAAAGAATACCTGGAGGGGTTGTGGCAATCGGGTAAGGCCCCTTGGAAGATCTGGTAGGCAGCGTGCAATCGGACTTTCTCGTCATTGGAGGTGGGGTAATTGGGTTGAACATCGCTCGCCGTCTTCGGCACACATTCCCCGGTGCGTCAGTTCACCTTATCGAGAAAGAGGCCGACTGCGGGTTGCATGCGAGTGGCCGCAATAGCGGGGTCTTACATGCAGGGTTCTACTACTCGCCAGACAGTCTGAAAGCGAAGTTCACGTGGAACGGCAATCGTCTTCTGACTGAATACTGTGAGGCAAAGAGGATCCCACTGAACAAGTGCGGCAAATTGGTTGTCGCAAGAGATCAGGCCGATCACGCCGGACTTGATGAGCTGCTTCGGCGTGGACGTGCAAACGGGATTCCTCTTGAGGAAATATCAGAGAAAGATGCCAAGGCCATTGAGTCACGAGTGAAAACTTGTGGCCGAGCCTTGTTTTCGCCTGCGACATCAACGGTCGATCCTATGCAGGTCATGCAGGCTATGAAGAAAGATGCAGTTGATGAGGGGGTGCAACTTCATTGCGGAGTTCGATATCTCTCATCATCTAAGGGGCGGGTCGTGACGACGGAAGGCGTTCACGACGTCGGGTACGTCGTGAACGCCGCCGGTTTGTATGCCGACCGCATTGCACGAGAGTTCGGGTTTTCGGCGCACTACCGGATTCTTCCGTTCAAGGGGCTGTACCTCTATTCCAACGAACCTGCTGGGTCGATTCGCACGAACATCTATCCCGTTCCAGATTTAAAGAACCCATTTCTAGGTGTTCACTTTACGGTGGCAGCCAGCGGAAAAGCGAAGATCGGGCCTACGGCGATTCCAGGACTGTGGCGAGAACATTACGGTGGCATGGCGAATTTTCACTGGAACGAATTCCTCGAAGTGGCGATGCGAGGGGTTGGATTACTGGCCACTTCCAACTTCGACTTTAAGACTCTCGCGATTCGTGAAATGGCGAAGTATTCGAAATCGACCATGATTTCACTGGCGAGTCAGTTGGCGGAAGGTGTGAAGTCCGAACACTATCAGACCTGGGGAAAGCCAGGGATTCGAGCGCAACTTGTCGATATCAGAAAGCGTAAACTCGAAATGGATTTTGTCTTGGAGGGGGACAAGCGTTCGATGCATGTGCTCAATGCCGTGTCTCCCGCCTTCACCTGCTCGCTTCCATTTTCCGAGCATGTATGTCAGCAGATCAAAGCCACCTTAAGTTGAGGGAGTGCCAATGAAGATTTTGGTCACCGGCAATATGGGGTATGTCGGACCATTAGTGCTACGTCGGCTGCGGGAGTCCCATCCTGGGGCAACGCTTATCGGATATGACATGGGCTATTTCGCGCATTGCCTGACGGGTGCTTCGCGGTTTCCTGAAAGTTGGGCTGACGTTCAGCATTTTGGAGACATTCGGCAGGTGCCTGAGGAGATCCTCCATGGTATCGATGGTGTGGTGCACTTGTGCGCCATTTCTAACGATCCCATGGGTGCCTTGTATGAAGACGTGACGATGACAATTAACCATCGAGCGAGCATCGATCTCGCACAAAAAGCGAAACACGCCGGGGTCAAAAAATTTGTTTTTGCGTCAAGCTGCAGCGTGTATGGATTTGCTGAAGGCGGTCCTCGGCGTGAGGAAGACGCCCTCAATCCTCTTACGGCCTACGCGAAATCGAAAGTAGCGACTGAACGTGACCTCGCATCGCTCGCTTCAGAGACCTTCACAGCAACTTGTCTTAGGTTTTCTACCGCCTGCGGGATGAGTGATCGTGTCCGACTGGATCTTGTCCTGAATGATTTTGTCGCCGGCGCGATGGCCTCAAAACGCATCAATATTTTGAGTGATGGTACCCCGTGGCGTCCGCTCATTCACGTCAAAGACATGGCGCGTGCGATCGATTGGGCCGTGCAGAGAGACCATCGGGATGGCGGAATCTGTTTGACGCTCAATGTGGGAAGCGATGCGTGGAACTATCAGGTGAAGGATCTTGCGGCAGCGGTGGCGCATGTAATTCCAAACGTAGAAGTGTCGATCAATAGGGATGCACAGCCAGACAAGCGCTCCTATCGGGTGAATTTTGATAAATTTACCAAATTGGCGCAAGGATTTCTTCCGGCGGTGGATCTTCCCAGTGCGGTGGTGGATCTCCGTGATGGCTTGACGGAAATGAAGTTCCAGGACCCTCATTTCAGGACGGGCGAGTTCATGCGGTTAGTTACGCTGAAGCGCCTTCGAGAGAACGGACACCTGACCGATAACCTTGAATGGACAGAGCGCGCGACTTTGAGGAGGTGAATGCGGTGCTGTCGCATAGGTGCTTCGAGGGATCGGTCTAGGGTAATCGTGGTTAAGAAGGAAGGGGTCATATGGGGCAATCACTTTGTCGATCATGCGGAGCGGCACTGAACCATACGTTTGTTGATCTGGGGATGTCCCCGTTAGCCAATTCGTACATCAAACCCGAAGGGCTCAATCGCATGGAGCCGTTTTATCCGCTGCATGTGTATGTCTGCGAGAAATGCCTCCTTGTGCAGCTGGAGCAGTTCTCGTCTCCGCACGATATCTTTTCCGACTATGCCTACTTTTCTTCCTTTTCTGATTCGTGGCTCGCACACGCGAAGGCCTATGTTGAGATGATTGTCGAGCGGTTCCATTTGGGTCAGAAGGCAAAGGTGGTGGAGATTGCGAGCAATGACGGGTACCTATTGAAAAATTTTGTGGCGCGAGGGATTCCGGTGCTTGGGGTTGAGCCGGCCGCGAATGTAGCGGAAGTGGCAAAGAAGAATGGTATCAATACGAGCGTGGCCTTCTTTGGAGAAAAAACGGCGCTCGAACTGAAGGGAAATGAGTGGTCTGCCGATTTGATCATTGGCAACAATGTCTTGGCCCACGTTCCAGACCTAAACGATTTCGTCAAGGGGATGAAGATACTGTTGAAGCCAACCGGACTGATCACCATGGAGTTCCCTCATCTCCTTCAGCTGATGGAGTCCAACCAGTTTGATACGATTTACCACGAGCATTTTTCTTATTTTTCTTTTCTTGCGGTAGAGCAGGTATTTGCCCGCCACGGAATGAAACTTTTTGATGTGGAGGAGTTGCCGACTCATGGTGGGTCGCTCCGAATCTATGCCTGTCACGATGGCGATGGGTCGAAGTCCATTGGAGTCAGAGCGCAAGAACTCAAATCACGGGAGACGCAGGCCGGATTTGGCGATCTGAGTCACTATCTCTCGTTTAGCCCAAAGGTGGAGGGCACAAAGCGGAAGCTCCTGTCATTTCTGATCACTGCTCGGCAGGAGGGGAAGCGAGTGGTTGGCTATGGGGCTCCGGCCAAAGGCAACACGCTGCTCAATTATTGTGGCGTGCGAACGGATCTCATTGACTACACAGTCGATCGCAGCCCGCATAAGCAAGGGCATTTCCTTCCTGGGGTGCACATTCCGATCCATGCCCCCGAGCATATCCGCCAAACTCGTCCCGATTATGTACTCATTTTGCCGTGGAATCTTCGGGAAGAGGTTATGCAGCAAATGGGGTTTATTCGTGAGTGGGGAGGGAAATTCGTGGTCCCCATTCCAGAAGTGACCGTCTATCCATGATCTTCACGGAAACGGACTTGAAGGGTGCGTACGTCATTGAACCTGAGCCGGTAAGCGATGAGCGGGGGATGTTTGCGAGAACTTGGTGTCAGAAAGAGTTCGAGGCGTGGGAACTCAACGTCACGTGGGTTCAAAATAATATCTCGGTGAACACGCGAAAAGGAACTCTCCGCGGCATGCATTATCAAATGGCTCCGCACGAGGAAGTAAAGTTGGTGCAATGCATGGTGGGAGCCATTTACGATGTCATCGTCGATTTGCGCCCAACATCCCCTACGTATTGTCAACATGTCAGTATAGTGCTGTCAGCTGAGAACCGACGACTTCTCTACATTCCAGGAAAGTTTGCTCACGGATTTCTGACCCTCCAAGACAAGACGGAAGTCTTCTACCACATGTCAGAATTCCATGCTCCTGGTTTTGCGTGTGGATTCCGCTGGGATGATTCCGCCTTCCATATCGAGTGGCCAGAGGCCATCACCGCCATGTCGGAGAAGGATCGGAGTTGGCCGCCATTTGTCCCTGATCGGAGATTGCTCCATGAACGATAGGGATGAGTTCAAGGCACTTGGCTCGCCGGATTCAGGGCAGACCATGCATGATCTTGTCGCGGAGCTCTATCCCTTGTGCCGTAGTATTACCGGTGAGGGAGTGAGGGACACACTCCGTCTGATCCAGAAACGAATTCCTTTGGAGATGTCCGAGGTTCCGAGCGGAACCCAGGTGTTCGATTGGACCGTTCCCTTAGAGTGGAACGTCTCAGACGCCTATATCAAGAATCAAGCAGGGAAGCGAGTCGTCGATTTCAAGGCCAACAATCTGCACCTCATGAGCTACAGTACACCGCTTCAGGCGAGAATGAGGCTGAACGATCTTAAGCCGCATTTGTTTAGTTTGCCGGATCATCCCGAGTGGATCCCCTACCGTACCTCCTATTACAAGGAGAACTGGGGGTTCTGCCTTTCGCACAACGATCTGAGTCGATTGGCAGATGAGGAGTACGAAGTGGTGATCGACTCCACGCTTCAGCCGGGTTCATTAACATATGGTGAAAGTTATCTGCCCGGTGAGACATCTGAAGAGATCCTTATCTCATGTCATACCTGTCACCCGTCATTGTGCAATGACAATCTTTCCGGCATTGCGGTCGCTGTGATGTTAGCGCAGGCAATGGCTCTGCGTAAGCGGCGATATTCATATCGGTTTCTGTTTATTCCTGGCACGATTGGATCGATTACGTGGTTGGCACGAAACGAGCACGTCGTTCCACGTATTAAGCATGGATTAGTGCTAACCGGAGTTGGCGATGCTGGCGGGATGACTTATAAACGGAGTCGTCAAGGCCACGCAGAAATTGACCGGGCGATGGTGCACGTCCTTAAGCATTCGGGGGACACCCATGCACTTATTGATTTTTTCCCGTATGGATATGATGAACGACAATATTGCTCACCTGGTTTTGACTTGCCGGTGGGCTGTTTGATGAGAACACCTCACGGCGAATATCCTGAATACCATTCCTCCGCCGACAACCTGGATTTTGTTAACGCCGATTCACTTGCTCGGTCGTATGTCCGGTGTGTAGAGCTCTTCGACTTGCTGGAATGCAACCGGATCTATCAGAACCAAAACCCAAAGTGTGAGCCGCAACTAGGGCGCCGCGGGTTATATCGGGCCATTGCCGGGCAGCAAGATAAACAGCTGAAAGAGTTGGTACTCTTGTGGGTGTTAAATCTCTCAGATGGGCATCATACCGTGCTTGATATTGCGGAGCGTGCCGATGTCTCGTTTCAGAGAGTGTTCGCGGCGGTGGAGGCTCTATTGAAAGTCGGGCTGTTGAAGGAATGCAGGAAGCCGGGTAAAGCATAAAGCGAGGAGATCAATGAATAACACCATTTATTACGATCCTCCCTTTTCTGATGAGCAACGACGTCAACTCTTGTTTGATGGTCAGCTCGTGGTGTACGTCCCGCGCCCAAGTACGCTGGCGCTAATCAAATTCGCCAGGGCACTGATTGAGGAGGCGTTTGCGCCGCTTAATCCGGAAACGGCTCAACACCAATTGTCCGTAGAGCGGTATGCGGAAATTTTGGTGAAGTTAAAGCCGGGATTCATTCATCATCCCGAGTCGAAGCGTCTGATTCAGAATGTTTTTTTAGAAATGGGATGCGATCTCGATAAGACGTACTTTGATGTCCCTAAAATGCGGAGTTCCACCAGCAACAATTTTCTTACGACGGGTATTGCTTATGCCTGGCATCCTCATCGGGACACCTGGTATTCCGCCCCTCCCTGCCAAGTAAATTGGTGGATTCCGATCTATGATATCCAGTCGGACAATGCCATGGCGTTCCATCCACAATACTGGAATCGACCTGTCAAGAACAGCTCGAAGGGCTACAACTACTATCAATGGAATCAACAGAACCGTGGGGACCATGTCGCAAAGTATTTGAAAGAAGATCCTCGACCACTTCCTAAGCCGACCGAGCCGCTTGAACTTGATCCTCAGATTCGGCTCATCGTTCCCGCCGGTGGGCTTGTCCTTTTTTCGGGGGCACAGATGCATTCGAGTGTGCCCAATACTTCGGGAAAGACCAGGTTCAGCATTGATTTTAGGGTGGTGCATGAAGACGATGTGAAGGGCAAAAAGGGCGCCCCGCATGTGGATGAGGAATGTACCGGAACCACGATGCGGGACTATCTGCGCGGTACAGATTTCTCGAGGTTGCCGGAAGCGTTCATATCTCTCTATGACGATGGGAGCGGTACCGAGGGAGACCTTCTCTATCAGCATCGGGTAGACGCGGGAGATCCGCGCTTGAGGCCACATGGATGACGAGCAAGCATGGGCTGACCAGAAGGTATTGATAACCGGTGCGAGTGGATTTCTCGGGTCGCACTTATGTCGGCGACTATCTGAATTAGGGGCAGAGGTACATGCGACGTCGCGTGCTGTACGTACTTCTTCCATTGGCGGACCGTGCTGGTGGCATTCTAGTCTCATGGAAATGGAGAATGTGCGCGAGATTCTATCGAAAATCAAACCAGAAGTTATCTACCACTTGGCAGGATCTGTCGGCGCTACCCCGAACATCGATCTCGTCCTGCCGACCTTTCACAGTCTGCTCACCAGTACGGTAAATGTCTTGATTGCAGCAACAGAACTCGGCTGCCGTCGCATTGTGTTGATCGGATCGCTGACCGAGCCCAACCCTCAGGAAGCGCATCCGACACCGAGTTCCCCGTATGCGGCGGCGAAATGGGCGGCTAGTGGGTACGGACGTATGTTTCATACGCTGTACAACACGCCGATCGTCATAGCGACACCATTTATGACCTATGGTCCCGGTCAAGATTCGCGCAAACTGATTCCGTCAGTCATTTTATCACTTCTTCAGAATAAAGCCCCTCGGCTCTCAAGCGGACTATGGGATGCTGATTGGGTCTATGTGGACGATGTGATCGAGGGACTCTTGGCGGCGGCGGTGGTTCCAGATATCGAGGGTTCGACGGTTGATCTGGGAACGGGGAGGAAGCGATCAGTCCGTGAAGTAACCGAGATGATCGCGAATCTCATGGATAGCTCATCGAAACTTTTGTTTGGTGCAATTGAGGATCGACCCATGGAGCCCATACGAGTCGCAGATAGAATGGCGACGCAACGAAGGCTGGGCTGGGCGGCTAAGACGTCTCTTAAGAAAGGCCTAATTCAGACCATTCAGTGGTATGCCGATCAGTCAGCTACGAGGGAGAGAAAGGGATGACGGCAGTATTGCGTGGGGCGTTAAAATGGCATGCTAAGCAAGTCATTCGACAAGTATTTCCCCGAGTGATCGGCAACTACCTACTGGGAGCACCGACGCCCATTTATCACCTCTGGTCTATTGGCATTTGCACAGGCTCGTCGCTCCTGAAGCTGCAGCTCTCTGACGCTGTTCCCAATCCTGTTCTGACTAGGCAGGAGGTTTCCGATGTGCGCGCCCTGTTCGTTGCGGATCCATTTCTGCTTCGCGTGGGGCATCTGTGGCACATGTTTTTTGAGGTCTACAATTTTGACTCCGACCGCGGGGAGATCGGCTGGGCGACTAGTGAGGACGCCCTTACGTGGAAATACCAGAAGATCGTCCTAAGGGAGGCCTTTCACTTATCGTATCCGTATGTTTTTGAATGGGAGAATCGGTTCTACATGATCCCGGAAACTCATCAAGCCAAGAGTGTCCGTCTCTATGAAGCCCGTCAATTCCCGACGGATTGGGAATGTATTGATGAATTGTTAACCGGAAAGCCTTTCAATGACAGCTCGCTCTTTTTCTATGATAGCCATTGGTGGCTATTTTCGGAGACCAGTGCGGAGATGCCTTTTGATACCTTACGGCTCTATCATGCGGCGAATCTGCGTGGGCCTTGGCAGGAGCATCCAAAGTCCCCGGTCATCCAAGGGGATCCCAAAGCCGCTCGACCAGCCGGAAGGGTCATTGTATCTCCTGATCGCATCATCCGATCCGCCCAAGATTGCTCCTCCATTTATGGCGCTCGGGTGCGAGCCTTCGAGATTACGGAACTCACCACCTCTACTTACCGCGAACAACCCCTTGTTCGCCGGCCACTCCTCGGACCCAACTGGCGCCACTGGGCCCAGGGAGGGATGCATCATATTGATCCCCACCGCCTCGAATCCAATCAGTGGATTGCGGCCGTAGATGGGTGGCGCCCGGTAGGTTGGTTGGTACCGGAAGCATGGGTACGGGAAAAATGCTAGGCAAGGCTGGGCGATATATTCAACGCTATCAACCATACCTGTACCTTCGTGAGGTCATGCGAGCTCTCGGTAGCGTCGGCAAACAGTTTCATGGCGGTGTCACCTCTCTCATGCCGATAGGGTTTCCCAAAGGTAATGTATTGATTTCCTATGACAACCGAGGGCTGGGAGAAAAACTGCGTGGGGGGGCCGTGCCCACAAGTCATCCACAGTTTTTTAAGACCATCGTCATGGCTCAGACGTTTCTTGACCTAGGCTACAGTGTGGACGTGATCCACTGCGAAAACCAAAAATTTGTTCCTTGGAAGCCCTATGACGTAGTGGTGGACACCCGTTTCAATCTGCAGCGATTGCACAAGTGGTTTCCTCCAGGGTGTATCAAGATCTTGCATTGCGATACGGCTCATATCGTCTTTCAAAACGCTGCTGAGATGAACAGAATGTTGGATCTACAGAAACGCAAAGGTGTGACGGTTCCAGCGAATCGGTTAGAAAGTCTGCATATGGGTGTCGAGCATGCCGATTACCTTACCACGTGTGGCAACGAATTCACGATGAAGACGTACGGCTATGCGGACAAGCCGA
The DNA here is from genome assembly GCA_040006855.1 of Nitrospira sp. Lineage (GTDB taxonomy): Bacteria > Nitrospirota > Nitrospiria > Nitrospirales > Nitrospiraceae > Nitrospira_A. The sequence continues at coordinate 8,998 of JBDTWG010000016.1, read as the reverse complement.
TCTTTCGGCTTCCCATCCCCGCTCAACGGATGTGGCCGTGGCCGTATGACAAGGACTTTGATATGTGTCGTCGACGGTTCTTGTGGTTTGGCAGTCGAGGAATGATTCACAAGGGGCTCGACTTGGTGTTAGAGGCGTTTCTTGAAATGCCGGAATTGCACCTCACCATTGTCGGGCCGGTTCAAGATGAGCCGGAGTTTGTGGATCTTTACCGAAATGAACTCTTCCACACCACGAATATTTCCCTTGTCGGATGGCTTGATAACACCGGACCAGAGTTCAAAGCTCTTCTGGACCAATCGGTGGCACATGTATTCCCCTCTTGCTCAGAAGCGGGTGCCGCCTGTGTTTTGGAATCGATGGCGGGAGGAGTCATTCCATTGGTAACCTACGAAGCCTCCGTGGACGTGGAGGATTTTGGGGAGCTGTTGAGAGGTGCGTCAGTCGAGCAGATTAAAGAGGGTGTGCGAGCAATTGCTTCAATGCCAATGGAAGAGTTGCAGCACCGAGCAAAGAGGGCCTGGGAGTATGTCCATGTCAATAACACGCCAGAAAACTTTGCAAAGGTCTACAGGGCGACGGTGGAAATGATTTTGGCCAAGCATGGAAAATAGAAATGCAGATCAAATGGCACCATTGTCTAGTGGAGGTTTTTGTTCCCAGGGAGATGTCTAACGATATTTGGTTGTCTAGAGTCTGGAATTAGAATCGATGCTTTCGCTTCATAGCTGACGATTATCCGGAAACTATGCCTATTGTCTCTGCTGTCGCTATTCCCGTAACTCTTTCCCGATTCCTCGGGCGACACGGGACCCGGGCGTACTACTCCATTGTTCGATTATGAAAGACGATACTATCTACAGTCCTCAGTGGCGGTCTGTTCAACTTTGGTCCTTTGATAGTTCACTGGCTCCAAGGCTCTTATTCGCTCTATTGATTGGCACGCAAAAAGTTGTTGCTACTTGGGTCGATTGGCAAAATCGTCACCGCGGAGCGAACGATGAAGTCCTTAGGAGAGATCGATACGAGTTCACTGTAAAAGCAGATTGGTTGAGCGAATGAAACATCTTGCTCGAGTGGGAGGTATTGGTCTGGCGGGGGGGGCATTCGTTTCGCTGGCTGTTTTTGGATACCTGGTTTGGAAGCACGGCATGACACTGCACTATCTGAGTCTCCTCGGTATTGCAGCCGGTTTGGCATTTGGACTGCGGTTGTCGGAATCTCATCGGGTTAACTTGGTGCTGTGTCTCCTTTCATCGGTCGTTGCAATTTACTCAGCAGAGTTGTTTCTGGCTTATTCCCCATCAGTTCTCAATCATCCGAGTGCCACCGCCTGGCTCGAGTTTCCACAAGACGCTAATGTTAAGGTGGCCGCTGAACGGGTCGAGAGGGAGAAGCGAATTAATAAGAGTTTTGATGTTCGCTCGCGGCTGGAAGTTGTGTATGAGTTGCGAGCGCAAGGGGTTATGGCATACCCAGACGTGTTTCCGACAGTTCTCTTTGCCCCAGGGACAGGAGCGAGCATCAGGTCGATCTTTACAGATGCCGAAGGCGAGTTTCTTCCACTCAGTGGACCGGCCAATACGACCACGGTATTCTGTAATGAAAGCGGTCAATATATTGTATACGAAAGCGATGAGCATGGATTTCATAACCCTCGTGGTATTTGGCGAGACGGCTCAGCTGACATTGTGACTCTTGGTGATTCATATGCGCACGGAACCTGCGTATCATCGGAACGCAATTTCGTAGGAGTGATCCGTTCGCAATATCCTGCCACGATCAATCTTGGCGTTAATGGCGATGGACCTCTTGCGATGTTAGCCACCCTGAAAGAATACGGACTACCACTTAAACCAAAAATCGTACTGTGGTTTTATTACGAAGGCAATGACTTGCGAGACCTGGATACTCGTGAGAAGCATTCGCCGCTGTTGATGAGATACCTGACCTCTTCCTTCTCGCAGGGTTTGCTGCAGCGTCAGGATGAAATAGATCGGTCATTGAAAAGCTATTTGGAAGCGGCAATGACCAGCGTGGTTTCGCTGACCTCTTTCGAGAGCATTATAAAGGTTCAGCATTTGCGTCAAGCGTTGCACGATCTGTATAGTCGGCGTTCATCGCAACACGGTTTGTCGGCTGAGCTGATTGATCATTTTACACTGATGGGTACACCGGCGGCCTCAGACGATCTGAGGTTATTCCAGCGCATTCTTGCTGAAGCTCAGCGGTCTGTAAGTGTCTGGGGAGGCAAGGTGGTATTTGTTTACCTCCCGACGTGGGAACGTTATCGAATTCCGGAATTAGCCAGTAAGGATCGTGACAGAGTCCTGGCGATGGCTAGAGAGTTAGGTATGCCTGTCGTGGACCTTGATCGAGCCTTCTCGGTGCACCCTGATCCGCTATCGCTGTTTCCGTTCCGTCGTTATGCCCACTACAATGAAGTAGGCCATAGGCTGGTAGGCGAGGAAGTGCTGAAGCAGCTGCAGTAGCATCAGTTTGTGGAAGCGGCTACAAGAGAAGGGGTGCGAGTCAACATTAGTGAGTCAACGCTCTATTAGGTCGGATGGTGTTGGAGCTCCAAAGACTCATAGATCTCGCCAGAGCGGATTGATCCCTGGAAAAGACGAGGCGAAATGCTGAATGACGATCAGAAAAAGGTCGCCGTGGTCGTGCCGATGCACAATCGAAGCGAGCTCACGTGTGATGAGCAGATATCGTTCGCACACCTGACTCACTATTTGAAGCCGTTTGACAAGTATCTCGTGGTGCCGGAGTCGCTCGATATCAGTTTGCCGGGATGCTCATTGAAGCGATTTGGAAATGAGTATTTCGGAAGTGTTGCAGCGAATACGCGGCTGCTGCTGTCCGAAGCCTTTTACGCTTCCTTTAGCGACTATCAGTATATTTTGATCTATCACCTGGACGCGTTGGTGTTCTCTGACCAACTCTTGGATTGGTGCGACATGGAACTCGACTATATCGGTCCTCCCTGGATTCACTGTTCGGACAGTCCGTGGGTGAAGGATGCTCGGGTGGGAAATGGTGGACTGTCACTGCGAAAGATAGACAGTTTCCTCAAGGTATTCCGGTCCGAGGTTCACTGGATGGAGCCCGAAGAATACTGGCGGAAAAATTTTGCGGGGATGCCAGCCTATCTCCGTATGTTGAACATGCCGAGAAAGTTTGTGAAGCGGCTGTCTTGCCTAAATAACGCCCGTAGAGAAATGGCGCAGTGGCATCTGCGTCCTGATGGAACGAAGAATGAAGACCATTTTTGGTCTGATCGCGCAAAGCATTATGTCCCGGATTTCAAGGTGGCATCAGTAGATGTAGGATTGCGCTTTGCTTTCGAGGTGGCTCCCAGGCTGTGTTATGACCTGAATCATGGCCAGTTGCCGTTTGGGTGTCATGCTTGGCCACGCTACGATCGGGCGTTCTGGGAGCCGCACTTACTCCAGTCTCAGCCAGCTTAACGGGTACGCTTTCCGCGGATTGGACAATGCTCAAGAAGGTTATGATGGTCGCGGCGTCGAGCGGGGTGACCCTAGCATTTTCGGCCTTCGTTCTTGGCGTCGGCGAAATTGCGATCCGGTCAGTTCACCTTCTGAGAGACGGTATACCTTTCTTTGAGAGCGTCACGGGCGGGCGAGTTGGTCCAATCACCTTGGACCCGGAACTTGGCTGGAGAGCAACCGAATATTATGAGGAAGCGTTGGTGGAGAAAACCCAAAAGGGAGTCCCCTACTCGGTCCGGCGATCTCAGAAGCAGTATGGGTTTCGTCAATTCGGAGATCCGAGTTCGACTAAGCTAAAGATGCTGGTGATAGGTGACTCGTTTACACATGCTACTGCGGTCTCGGACGATCGTACATACCATGCGTGGCTATCCAAACTCCTAAATGCCGAAGTCTTTGCGTATGGAGCCGGTGGCTATGGCACGTTGCAAGAATATCTGATCCTGGATCGATATGTAGATCTGATCAAGCCCAACATGGTCCTATGGCAATTTTGCATAAATGATTTCATTAATAACGACAATGAGCTTGAATTGCTCAGTCGGGTCAATAACAACGGCTGGCAGCGGCCCTATTGGTTGAACGGAACCGTTGTGCATCTGTCTCCGAAGAAAAGCGGAAAAGAACTCAGAGAATGGATTAACCGCCACAGCCGATTTTTATATTTCATTGTGACTCGTATTGATAAGTTCAGGGCAATTACCTCCGATTATACCGTTGAGACCGATATTGAGGCGCAAGGGTTTGAGCATACGGGTTTCGTTCGTTCTGTTCAGGTCACAGACGAGCTGATGGGGCGTGTCCGAGCACGTGTTGGAAGGATTCCAATCGTTGCGTTCTCTTGCGCCAGCGTCGCACCGTATAGCAAGGCCCTCGCCCAGATTGCCTCTCATCATGGGATTGAGTACTGGGATGATGTTGCTGACGTGGTGCTGAAGGCTGGGCAGCAAGGGGAAGACGTGCTGAGTGCTGATGAACACTGGAATGAATATGGGCACAAATTGATCGCGCTGCAACTCGCGAGACATCTCAAGGAAACCGCGCTGTTTACGACAAGTCATTGAGTCAGTATGACCTAATTGGACGATGAGCAGAGTAAGGAGAACAGCGATATGAGGCGGATGTTGGTGACGGGATCATCCGGACTTATTGGGTCCGAGGTGTGTGGATATTTTCATGGTCAAGGCTGGTTCATTAATGGGGCTGATAACAATAGCCGCGCAATGTTTTTCGGCCCGAATGGGGATACGCGCTGGAATCAACGACGGTTACAGGCAGACCTGAAAAATTTTCAACACCATGAGCTTGACATTCGAGATCGAAAAGGGGTGCTGTCGCTCATCCAGGAGCTCAGACCTGAGGTCATCGTGCACACAGCTGCACAACCTTCGCATGATCTGGCAGCAAAGATTCCTTTCGATGACTTCGATACAAATGCGGTGGGGACATTGAACTTACTTGAGGCTACCAGGTTGCATACGCCGGGGACGGTATTCGTCCATATGTCGACTAATAAGGTGTACGGGGACGCTCCGAACGAATTACCTCTCGTCGAGCAGGCCAAGCGGTGGGACTATGCTTCACCCAACGATTATAACGGGATCACCGAGCACATGCGCATCGATCAATCAAAGCATTCCCTTTTCGGAGCCTCGAAGGTCGCCGCGGATGTCATGGTGCAGGAGTATGGCCGCTACTTCGGTATGAAGACCTGCTGTCTCCGTGGAGGTTGCCTCACCGGTCCGAATCATTCAGGGGTGGAACTGCATGGATTTCTCAGCTATCTCGTCAAATGCAATTTGGAAGGGAAGAAATACAGCGTCTTTGGATATAAAGGGAAGCAAGTGCGAGACAACATTCACTCTCTTGATGTGGCGCGATTCATTCACTCGTTCATTGAGAGCCCACGAAGTGGCGAAGTCTACAATTTGGGAGGCGGCCGGGGGAATAGCTGCTCCATTTATGAGGCCTTCGACATGATTGAGGCTATTTCTGGGAAGACAATGCTGCATGAATATGTGGAGAAGAATCGCGAAGGAGATCATATTTGCTACATCAGCAACTTGAAGAAAATGACGACGCATTACCCGGGGTGGAGCATTACGAAAAGTTTGAAGAATATTTTTGAGGAGATTCACGAGTCTTGGCTGCGGCGAAGTTCCTCGGCTAATGTGACGGCAAGGTAATCTCTCCCGAGAAGTCGGCAAGAAGCTTAAATACGATGAAAGTGTTAGTAATCTCAGCAGCCTATCCACCCATGCATGCGGGAGAGGCAACCAATACGTACCATTTGTGTCGGCACTTGGCAGCGCGCAATGTTGAGGTGCATGTGCTCACGTCAATTGGTAACGCCGGCACTGATGATATCAGAATACAAGTGCATCCCCTGATGCAGAACTGGAATTGGTCAGAGCTGATCCGGGTGCGGTCCTTTCTTAAAAGCTGCGCTCCGGACGCCGTCTTCCTCATGTACATCGGCCTTATGTACAAATTTCATCCCATGGTCACCTTCCTGCCAACCCTGTGCAAGCGGCTCCTTCCACGCGTCCCATTTGTTACACGATATGAAAGTGCGTTTGTCGGAGCCGACCCTTCGAAGACTGGCTTCGCCTCCCGTGTATTTCGGAAATTGATGGTGCAATGGGCCGGCACAACAGACGTGGCGTACAGCTCAGGAACTTTGCTGCGCGACAGTGATGCCGTCATCGCTCTGTGTGAGCGCCATCGCGCCATGCTGGTCAATGAATGGCCTCCTGTCGGCGAGAAAATGAAACTTATTCCTCCACCGCCGAATTTATTCATGGCATCGAATGAAGGGGGCGTTGCGCGTGCGCGTGGTCGCAAGCGATTGGGTCTGGCACCCGACGATTTTGTCGTGACATTTTTCGGGTACCTTTATCCGATTAAAGGAGTCGACACACTGTTGCGCGCGTTTGCCATTGTTTCTGCCCAGCGGCCCGAGGCGAGACTTTTGTTCATCGGAGGAAAAGTTGGTTTGGATGTTGAAGGCGGTGCATCCTATTTTGACGAGATGCAGGCGCTCGCGAGGGAATTGCACGTAGAGGGGCGGACGACCTGGACCGGTGCATTTAGGTCAGAAGAAGAGGAAGCTTCCCTCTATCTTCATGCGTCCGATGTCTGCGTGCTACCATTTCTCGAAGGCGTGCAATTGAACAATAGCTCGTTTGCCTCAATGGTCGCGCACGGACTGCCTATCATTGTGACTCGGGGACCGATGATGGACAAGCCATTTGCCCACGGAGAAAACGTCCTTACTTGTGAGCCGAGAGATCCTCATGCGGTGGCAAGTCTTTTGCTGGAAGTCATGGACCGTGCGGATCTACGCCAGCGTCTTCAAGCCGGAGCATTGAAGCTTGCGGAGGAGTGGTTCTCCTGGGATACGGCCATGGAGAAAACGCTGGCAGCTTTGCGACCTGAGCTGTCGGCTAAGGGTGTGTAGGGTGCGTTTCTGTGAGTACGTGCAGCCATGCCTCGAGTATCAGTAGTAATTCCGACCTATAACTGCGCACGATTTCTCGGGCGAACGATCGATTCGGCGTTGAGACAAACATATCGTGATTTTGAAGTGATTATTGTGGATGATGGATCGACGGACGAAACGCAAGCATTGATGGCAAGTTATAGCGACTCGGTGCACTACGTATACCAGTCCAATCAGGGCGCATCATCCGCGCGCAATCTCGCGATAGGACATTCCGGTGGAGAGTTTATCGCATATCTTGATGCGGACGATTTATGGAGCCCCGAGAAGCTGGCGCGGCAGGTCGAATATCTCGACGCGCACCCTGCCTGTGGTTTTGTCCACACTGAGGTATCCGTAATAGATGAACAGGATCAGATCCTGCACTCTCTCTTTAATCATGAAACCAGCAGGGCAGTTCCGCAGGGGCTATGCGTACGGGATGTGCTTCAGCGTTCCCACATTCAGACCTTGACGGTTATGGAGCGACGGAGCGCATTTGACCAGGCTGGGAGCTTTGATCTGCGATTGCCCGTTGCCCAGGATTATCTGCATTGGATTCTCATTGCTCTGGCTGGGTATGAGGTCGGATACCTGCCGGAGCCGTTGGGGCAGTATCGATGGAGAGCGGGGAGTCTCATGTCCAGTCAGCGGCGACTCCTGGAGGATTTTGTCACAATCTATGAGACACTCTTGACCGAACAGCATATTGAAGTGACGCATGGTGCCGAGATGGGGAGGATTGTCAAAGAACAGCTGTATGCCACACAACGCCAACTGGCTTATGTTGAGCGGAACGAATGTTCGGCGGCAATGGCCCGCCGACGACTTATAGGTCTTATTCGACAGTGGCCACTACAGCTTGAGTTGTATGTGGATCTACTCAAAACTTATATCCTCTCCCGGGGGTCCCATCAGCGCGTAAAACCATCATGACTCAGTATCGGATGCACTTGGACCGCATGGGGAAGCAGGCACATTTCTATCCATGAACATTATGCTCGTTACGCCATGGCGGCCTTCCTTAACCGGCGGCATCAGCACCGTTATCACTCGATTGACCAGAGAGTTTCGAAAAAAAGGGCATGATATTACGATCTTTGTTGCCGATCGAGAGAACTGTCTCCGCCAAATTGAATCGTTCGATACCACGCCTGTGTATGGCATGTATCTTCGGTCGCCTGTATCCTCCCAGTATCCTATCCGTGCGCTTATCATGTGGGGTGCTTGGTTCCCATTGACCATGCTGCGGCTCATCTGCCTGGCTCGGCAGAAGCGGTTGGACGCGATCATAATTCAGTATCCGCTCGCTGCCATGTTCTATTTTGGCATTTTGAAGAGGTTAACCGGATGCGCGCTTCTCGTCACGTATCAAGGAAACGATGCGCACGATTTGGCTCTTTGGGACCGGCGAGAACAGCGCTTAGTGAAGTTCTTGTTGGAGAACGCGGATCTGGTTCTGGCAGTCTCACGAACACTCTTACGAAAAGTCCAAGATGCATTGCCAGATTTGCATCTCTCGCGTAGTGGCCTCCTTCCGAATGGTGCGCCGTTGGATGGCATTATGACGGTCGATGAAAATCAGAAACAGGCAGGGCTTCCCCCAGACTATGTGTTAACCGCGGGGCATCTGATCCATCGGAAGGGGATTGACATAGTTATCGCAGCACTGCGAGTCGCAAAAGATCGAGGCATCAGGCTGCATCTTGTCATCGCAGGGGATGGGCCGGAACGTGAAACCTTGGTACAGCAATCGCGTGAGCTTGGTGTGTCAGATCAAATTAGCTTTCTTGGCAATCAATCCCACCAGCAGGTGTTGAGTCTCATGAAGTCATGCCTATTGTTTGTACTTGCGTCGCGCGCAGAGGGGATGCCTTTAGTCATCGCGGAAGCGATGGCCTGCGGAAGAGCAGTCGTTGCCAGTAATGTGGATGGCGTGCCGGAAATTGTCCAAGACGGCACGACCGGTATTTTGGTGCCGGCGGAAGATCCTGTCTCG
>JBDTWG010000015.1:0-20910 GCA_040006855.1 Nitrospira sp. | reverse complement strand
CAGGTGCGTGGGTTAGTGGCCGGGCCGATCCGCGAAGCCATTCTTATTCCCAATAAGAGCGCGCGGCAGGAGCGGCTGGACCAGGTCTTGGCGGAGACGATTGAGAAGCTCAAGAGTGACGATGCGAATCGAACCCGCCATGTAAAAATCATCTTCCACGGTCTGGAATATACGGAAGTTCGGAACATGATTCTGGAGAAGCGGGTGCGCGCCGATGGCCGTGGCCCGGCGGACATTCGCCCGATTACCTGTGAAGTGGGCGTGTTGCCGAGGGCGCATGGATCCGCAGTGTTCACGCGGGGCGAGACGCAGAGTTTGGCGGTGGTCACCCTTGGTACCACGGATGACGAGCAGCGCATCGATGCCTTGGAGGGCGAGTATATGCGCACCTTCATGCTGCATTATAATTTTCCGCCCTTCAGTGTCGGCGAAGCACGGCCGCTCCGGTCGCCGGGCCGTCGCGAGGTCGGACATGGAGCTCTTGCCGAGCGAGCGCTGAAATCCGTCATTCCCACCAAAGATAAATTCCCGTATACGCTGCGGATTGTGTCGGAAATCCTGGAGTCGAACGGATCGTCCTCCATGGCCACGGTGTGCGGTGGGACATTGGCGCTGCTGGACGCGGGCGTTCCCATTAAGGAACCGGTGGCCGGCATTGCCATGGGATTGATCAAGGAAGGCGATCAGGTGTTGGTTCTCTCCGACATTCTTGGACTCGAGGACCATCTGGGCGACATGGATTTCAAGGTGACGGGGACGAAGAATGGTGTCACCGCGCTCCAAATGGACATCAAAATAGGTGGGATTACGTCGGCGCTGATGCGGGAAGCTTTAGCTCAAGCCAAAGCCGGCCGGTTGCATATTCTCGAGCGTATGGCCCAGGCGCTGAATACGCCTCGCACTAAGCTGTCCGCCTTCGCGCCGCGTATATTCCCGCTGAAGGTGAAGCAGGATAAGATTCGCGACATTATCGGCCCGGGTGGAAAAATGATCCGCAGCATCATCGCGGAGACCGGCGTGAAGATCAATGTCGAGGACACGGGCGATATCACGATTGCCTCCTCGGACGAGGCCTCTGCGCAGAAGGCGATCGATATGATTAAGCGTCTGACCGAGGAAGTGGAAGTCGGCAAGATTTATCACGGCACAGTTCGGAAGATCATGGATTTCGGCGCGTTCGTAGAGGTCTTGCCAGGGACAGATGGGTTGGTGCATATCTCTCAGCTGGCTCACCATCGGGTTAAGGCAGTGACCGACGAGGTGTCTGAGGGTGACCAAATCATGGTGAAGGTGATGGAAATCGATAAGCAAGGGAAGATACGTCTGAGCCGGAAGGAAGCGATGCCGGCTCCAGCCGGCTCTCCTGCCACCGAGCCCACACCCGCAGGATAATACATCGTGTATCGTAAGATCGTTCTCGATAACCGGCTGCGTATTGTGGCTGAACTGATCCCGACGTTGAAGTCTGTCACGATAGGGATTTGGGTGAACGTCGGGTCCCGCGACGAGCAGCGTGGAGAGGAAGGGCTTTCCCACTTCCTCGAACACATGTTTTTCAAGGGGACGCGGAGCCGGTCGGCGACGCAGATTTCACGGGAGATCGATGCGCTGGGCGGGGAAATGAACGCCTTCACTACCCGTGAAACGACTACCTTCTATGTGAAGGTACTTGACCAGCAGTTGGAAGCGGCCTTGGAGCTCCTCTCGGATCTATTCTATCGCTCTCGGTTCGAGTCCAAGGAGGTCGAAAAAGAGAAGCAGGTGGTGCTGGAAGAGATCCGCATGGTTCAGGATGACCCGGAGGATCTCGTTCAGGAGCTTCACATGAAGCACACCCTCGGCAGCCATCCGTTGGGCCGGCCGATTCTGGGTCAGGCTCCGAGGATTCAGGCGCTCGGGCGAAACGATTTGCTCGCATATGTTGGGTCCCACTACGATCCGGAGCGAACGGTGGTGGCGGTGGCTGGCAATTTTTCTTGGCGACGATTGGAGCAGTTGTTGGCCCGCTACTTTTCCAGCTCGCACAAAGGGACGCCTATTGTGTCGAGTCGTCGGCCGCCGGAAGTCGGCGGGGGCGTGCTGGTCAAGCGCAAAACGCTTGAACAAGTTCATCTCTGTTTAGGACTTCAAGGATTAGCTGCGGGTCACAAGGATCGTTATGCTGCTCACGCGTTGAACGGCGTGTTGGGGGGAAGTGTCAGTTCGCGGCTCTTTCAGGAAGTGCGAGAGAAGCGAGGCCTCGTGTATTCGATCTATTCATTTCTGTCCACCTATTCCGATGGCGGCATGATCACCGTCTATGCGGGTACGAGGCCGAAAGAGGTTCAGCGTGTCGTGGAGGTCGTGTGCCGGGAACTGAAGAAGCTCCGCACGCATGGAATCGATGCGAAAGACCTGGCGCGTGTGAAAAACCAAATGAAGGGCAGTTTGATGCTCAGTTTGGAGAGCTCGCATAGCCGTATGAGCAAGTTGGCGAAGGACGAACTGACGCAGGGTTGTCATGTTTCGCTCGAACAGATGACAACGGAAATAGACCGTGTTACCACCGATCAGGTCTATCGTGTGGCGCAAACTCTCCTGGATCAGCGCTGTCTTTCAATTACGGCGCTTGGGCCGATTCCGTCCACGAGTCTGCGATCATTTGCCTCCTAACCGACTGTATTTGACCGGAGGATGCGACAGGAGCCTGGGTCTTAGTGAACTAACGTGCCTGCACCCTGGTACAAAACGGGATAACCATTTGATAACGTAATTATTTCGTGACGGTGGTGGTAGTGAAAAATAGGCAAAACATTTTCTTGACACGTTTCATGGATTTCAGTACCATGGCCGCGTTTTCACTACCAAAGTCTGAATTTATTTCGGCTGCATTACAGGGGAAGGTAAGCAGAGAGAAAGGGGGTGTCAGTCGCACTTCCTCCTCCTAGCGCGTTCTCTGGATTTTGTTTTTTTGAACTCTTTTTTCTAGATTTTTGGATTTACGGTTTCTCTGGTCATCATTTTTCCAAGGAGGGTAGGGTTATGAATAGGGTCGGAATTCTAGCCGCACTTGCAGTGTCCTCCGTTGTCGGCTTACTGGCCGCCGAGATTTCGGTGGCAGCTGATGCTCCAGCAGGGGGTGGGGTCAGCGAAGTAATTACGGGCAGTAACAAAACATTCAAGGGTGAGAACACCAATACCTTGAAGGGACGTGTCTGGTCACAGTGGGCAGACAATCCTGATAGCGAACTTCTTTTTGGCATCCAGTATTGGAACACGGGCGAACCGGCTTCCGGTGAGGGCGGTGGACGCTCTTCGACGCAAATGGATGTGAAGCCGCCAGATCCACTATTTGTATGCTGCGCATGGGGCTACACGGGTGGTACTGACAAGAATAATCCCTATGCTGGATGGTATCACGCTGCGACCACCGTTCGATTGTCTGTGAAAGACAAGAATTTAATGGACCAGATCATCAAGGCCTCGCAGGAACTCGTGGCGATGGAAGTGACGCTTGATGGTCGAACCATTACCGGCTTCAAGCTCTTGAAATAGAATTTATACGCGAGGCGACATTCTTGAGACTCTTTTGTCTTCTTTAAGGAGGATGTGATGATGAAGCTTCAAAAGCAGGGGTGGTCTTTTATGGCTGCCGTGGCTCTAGTGGTGGGATTTTCATCCACTGCATTGGCCATTGAGGCATTCCAGGAGCGTTTTGAGTGGGGAGATTTGAGCAAGCCCACTACGCTGCAAGGTCGTGTGATTATTCTGGATCCATATGATGAAGCGGTATGGCTCAATATCGCCGTATTCGGTGGCAACGCAGAGAGCGGGTTGTTTTGGCAAAGGATTCACCCGGGGAAGAATCTCAAGTTCTACCCTGCTGATAAGAACGTGTGGGAGCAATTGAAGTCTATGGCGCGCCCGCATGCTGGCCCGGCTGCAGCCAAGGAAGTGCCTCCAAGCTCTCCCACCACACTAGTTGAGTTCGTGGCCCAGGAGACCGAGCAGAATCATCGAGTTATCAGCTCTGTGAAGAAACTCAATGATAATGCCGGCGAAATTGGAAAGCCCCGCAGTATTTCTGCATCACGCTTGAAAGAGTGTGATGGCAAGAATGAAATGGAAGCCGCTTGTGCCGCGGCGAAGCAGAAACTCAACACTTCACCGAAGTCTCCAGATGGAGCCAACGTGTTGATGCAGTATGATGTGCTGCTTCCAGATGGAAAGCCGCTTGCCAATCTGATTCCGTGGACGGCTGAGTACAACAAACCGGCTCACCACTGATTACCTAGCATAAACAGTGACGAGCGAAAGGCGGTGTTCCGGAAGGGGCACCGCCTTTCTCTTTGTTGAAATGTTGTGAGATCGCAGCTCGACGCGCGACTATTCGTTCAGTAATCGCTGTTGAAAAGCTGCCAATCGATTGAGGGCGTCCAAGGGCGTCATCGAAAAGAGATCCATTTGCCGGACCTCCTCAAGCATGGGATGTGGTGTTGGTAGTGTGGCGTCAAACTCTAGCAGCTGCTGGGTGTCGGCAACGTGATGTGAAGAGGATGCGGAGGATTCAAGCTGAGCCAAGACAGCCTTGGCGCGATGTATGACCAGATCCGGAAGACCCGCCAGTTGAGCGACATGGATACCGTAACTCCGATCAGCACCTCCGGGAATGATTTTTCGTAAAAATAAAACCTCCCCGTCCCGCTCCTGGACGGCGACGCAATAGTTCGTGATGCCTTCCCGCAGACCTTCCAGTTGAGTCATCTCGTGATAGTGCGTGGCAAAGAGCGTACGTGCGCCGAGCCGTTGGGGATCCTGGATGTATTCGGCGATCGCCCAGGCAATGCTTAAGCCATCGTAAGTGCTTGTGCCGCGCCCGATTTCATCTAGGAGGATCAAGCTCCGAGATGTCGCGCAGTTTAGGATATGCGCCGTTTCCGTCATCTCGACCATGAACGTACTCTGGCCACCGGCGAGATTGTCGGATGCCCCAACCCGGGTAAAGATGCGATCGACCACCCCGATCTTGGCCTCCCTGGCTGGCACAAAACTTCCCATCTGGGCCATGAGGGTCATGAGTGCGACCTGACGCAGATAGGTACTTTTTCCCGCCATGTTGGGGCCGGTTAAAATGTGAAGACGGCTCATGCCAAGATCCAACTGAGTATCGTTGGGGACGAACCCATCGGAAAGGTCGAGGCGTTCCACAACGGGGTGCCGGCCTTGAACAATACGAAGGTCGCCACTCTCATCGACGATCGGTCGCACGTATCGGTTCAGTGCGGCGGTTTCCGCAAGGGCAGCGAGAACATCCACAATGGCCAGCCGTCGGCTGATTTCTTGGAGGCGGGCCGTCTCTTCTGTCAATCGTGCCCGGAGCTGTTCGAAGAGAGCTTGTTCCAGTGCCGTTAGTTTTATATCGGCCCCTGTCACACGTTCTTCCAGGTCTTTCAACTCAGCCGTCATGAAGCGCTCGGCATTCGCCAACGTTTGTTTGCGGATATAGTCAGGCGGAACCTTTCCCAGATTAGCTTTTGTGAGTTCAATGTAATAGCCGAAGACCTGGTTGTACCGGATTTTGAGTGACTCGACGCCGGTGCGTGTTCGTTCCTTTGCTTCTAGCCCGGCAATCCAGCTTTTCCCTTCACGACTCGCTTTGCGAAGTTCATCCACTTCCGAATGATAGCCGTCCTTCAGGATGCCGCCGTCGCGAACCGAAATAGGTGCGTCGGCCGCAATGGCTCGTTCGATCAACTCGTAGAGGTCCTGTGCATTATCCCAGGTTGTCGACAGATCTCTGAGGAGGGGAGCACAGAGCGCGGCCAGCCCCGTTTGAACCGCAGGGAGGGATGCGAGCGAGACTGTGAGGGCCAAGAGATCTCGTGGATTGGCGACGCCGAGTGATATACGACTGGAGAGGCGTGAGATGTCTTGCACGGGTCGCAACGCCGACCGGAGGTGTACTCGAGCGTCGAGCTGAGTTCTGAGCTCGTCGACCGCCGTGAGGCGTGCCTCGATCGATGCGCAAGTCACTAATGGACGCAGCAGCCATTCGCGGAGCAATCGGCCGCCCATGGCAGTGACGGTGCGGTCCAGGACTCCCAGAAGCGTATGAGCCGAAGCGCCCGGCGATTCGTCCGAGCGGCCGGCAGGTCTGACAAGTTCCAGGTTGCGGATGGTGACGCTATCCAGGTGCATGGCATCATCGGGATATCGGACGTGTATCTGCCGAATGTGATTCAACGAAGCAGATGGTTGCGTTTCCCGCACATACCGCAATACGGCCGCTCCCGCCTGGATGCCAAGGTGAAGCGTGTGACAGCCAAAGGATTCGAGGGAGTGGACATGAAACTGCTCTTGCAGTCTGATTCTCCCCTGGTCCAGATCGAACCAGGCGGCCGGTTGGGTGCAGCATCGGAGGCCGGTCAACTCGGCCATCCAACGTTGCTCCTCTGAGGAAAGTCCCTCAGCGAACAGCAATTCTTTCGGCTCGAGCCGTGAGAGTTCGTTCAAGAGGGTGGTCTGCGCCTGCGCGCCGTGGAATTCACTGACCCAATATTCTCCGGTCGAGACGTCGAGTGTGGCCAGCCCGAAAGACAGTTCCTCGCGACTGGTCCCGGCGAAGCGGAGGTGCGTGGCCACCGCGGCCAGTATGTTCGATTCACTGGAAGGCAGGAATTCGCTGTCGATGAGGGTGCCGGGGGTATAGAGCCGGACGACTTCCCGACGCACTAAGCCCTTGGCAAGTTTGGGATCCTCGACTTGTTCGCAGAGGGCGACGGTTCGGCCCGCACGGAGAAGTTTCGCGATATAGGTAGTGGCGGCGTGATAGGGGACCCCGCACAGGGGGATCGGCGTCGGGCTGGACTTGTCTCGTGAGGTCAGTGCGATCGACAGGAGCTTGGCGGCTTCGACGGCATCTTCCTGAAACATTTCATAGAAATCACCGACACGAAAAAACACAATGGCATCGCGATAGGCTTGTTTGATCTCGCGATACTGCCGCATCAACGGGGTGCCGTCGATGTCACCCATCAGAGGGGGCTCCCGCGGATTCTGTGATCGCCGATGGGCTCCCGCGGCGTGCGGCCTTATCCAGCGCCTGTCGGAGACGTTCCAGATCCACTTCAGCTTCTTGGAGCGCTTTGGTTTTTCGTCTGAGTTCGATCCGACCACGTACCCAAGCGGGGAATAACAGAATTCCCGATACGAGGAGGCCGACTCCAAATGCGGCTAAGATCGGCTTGTAGATCAGGATCGAGGCAGAGCGAAGGCCGAAAAAATACCGCAGCGTGACTTCCTGCTCCTGATTTTGCAAGAAAAACGACAATGCGAGCAGCAGTAGCGTCCCCACCAATATCAACCGAATCAAAGCGAAGCCCTCCTCGACCGTGGCAATTGTACACGGGTTGGCTGAGGCTCTCTAGTGGGAGGGCTCTTCGAGCTACGGGTGCGAATTGCAGCTAGTAACCGGCAGGCAGAAGGCCCATTGGCGGTCAGAATGGCGCGACGTGTGGCGGCGGGGCAGTGTGATAAATGAATGTCCAGACGATCCGGCGGAAGGCCGCTACCCCAACGGTCAGCCCACTCGATCGCGGTGATAGTGTGGCCGTCTAAGTAGTCGTTAAGACCGGTGTCGTCAAGTTGTGCGGCGGTCAGCCGGTACAAATCGGCGTGAATGAGGCGGAGCCGTCCCTGGTATTCGTGGATCAGTGTAAAAGTCGGGCTACTGATTGCTGTCGGGTCGGCCAGCAACCCTTCGGCGATGCCTCGGACCAGCGAGGTCTTGCCTGTCCCCAGGTCCCCAAACAAAGCCACCACCTCACCTCCCTGGAGTAATTGGCCAAGGCATAGTCCCAGACGGTGCGTCTGTCGTGGAGATCGCAAGACGAGATGCCATGGCTTGCTGACGGGGTGTGTTCCCACGCGCTTCCGTCTAGGAGGCGACGATGACGCAGCCAATGGCTTACTCGTGCGTGGTTGGCGTGAGCGCATGAGGAATCTGTCGGATCAGGTCACGAGCGAGCATGCTGGCTTGGCCGTAGAGGCCCGCCGCGAGATCTCCCGCCAGTCCATGAAAGTAGGTGGCGGTGCAGGCTGCATCCCACGGCGAGAGGCCTTGGGCGAGCAGCCCGCCGACCATGCCCGTCAAGACGTCGCCGGTTCCCGCGGTGGCCATTCCCGGATTGCCGGTCGGACAAATGGCTGCCAGGCCATCCGGTCTGGCGATCACCGTGCGCGCCCCTTTGAGGATCACAAAGGCGCCGCGTTCGCGCGCAAATCGCATGGCTGTGCCGAGACGATCTTGATTCACAGACTGCGTGGTCGCTTCGGTTTCGAGCCTGGCCATCTCTCCTGGGTGAGGGGTAATAATCGGTGGTCGTTTGCAGGCAGTCAGCAGTGAGGCTTTGCCTGCCAGGGCGTTCAACGCATCGGCATCCAGCACGCAAGGCTTGTCGATGCGATTGACGAATTCCTGCACCAAGTCGACCGTCTCAGGGTGGGTCGTCAGGCCGGGGCCGATCACCACCGCATCTCGCGCGGCGGCGAAGGCGAGCAGGCGTTCCAGGCCGGTGCGCGCGAAGGTGCGGGCTTTGGTCTCCGGCATCGGCAGCGTCATCACCTCCAACATTTTGGATTCCAGCACGTCGTTGACGCTGGATGGCACCGCGACCGTGACCAAACCGGTTCCGACGCGGAGTGCCGCCAGGGCGGCCATGGCGGCAGCCCCTGTCTTGCCGACCGATCCAGCGATGATGCCGACATGCCCATAGGTTCCTTTGTGGGAGGACGGTCGCCGCGTGGGCAGCGCCGCACGGGCTGTGGCATCGGTCAGAAGCATCAGGCGACTGCCGACGGCCTCAACAAACGCCGCCGGTATACCAATATCAACCAATCGAACGGTACCGGCACAATCGATGCCGGATCCGTTATACAACCCGATTTTTGGCAGTCCGAACGTCACCGTCAGATCTGCTTGCACAGCGGCCCCGAGGACATTTCCTGTATCGGCATGGAGGCCAGATGGAAGGTCCACCGCAACGATTGGGCGGCCGGAGGTATTGATTGCCAAAATCGCGTCGAGGTAGAGCCCGGTGATAGGGGTCGACAGTCCAGTTCCAACAATGGCATCGACGATGACATCGCTGGCCGTGAGTCGTCGGCGTATGTCTTCGGCATCGGAAGGGCGCGTGATGGCCGATGGTCCCGCCGCCCGTTGAAACCGTTGATACATAGTTTTTGCGTCGCGACCGAGCTCGGTTGGAGGCACGAGGAGGAGCAGCCGTACTCGCACTTTTTTTCGTCGCAACATTCGTCCGACGACGAATCCGTCTCCCCCGTTGTTCCCCTTGCCGCAGACGATGGTGATCGATTTCCCGGCGAGCGGTCCATACAGTTGTTCCAGATGGGTGACCACGCCGGCACCGGCTCGCTCCATCAGCGTGAGGGAAGGGATATGCGCTTCCGTAATCGTTCGGCGGTCAAGGGTGCGCATCTGGTCGGCGGTCACGATGGGTATCATGGTGTGTCAGTGGCCTGCGGTGCGGCCAGTATCTGCTCCCGACAGTGCCGCGGACTTAGGCCACAAGCTCTCTCATTTCTCGAACGGCTTGAACCAGACCGACCATGACGGAGCGGGCGATGATGCTGTGGCCGATGTTGAATTCCACGATCTCCGGCAATCGGGCCAGACGTTTCACATTCTTATAATTAAGACCATGGCCTGCATTCACACCGAGGCCGAGTTTATACGCCAGCTTGGCTGCCTGAGTGATGGCCTCGAATTCCTCGTCCTCTTCCTTGGAGCGCTTGGCATTCGAGTAGCGGCCGGTGTGCAACTCGACGTAGGCTGCTCCGATCTTATGAGCGGCCTTGATTTGATCCAGACTCGGTTCCACGAAGAGACTGGTGGGAATGCCGCCATCTCGCAGCAGATCGACAATTTTTTGAATCCGGTCGCGGTGATTGACGACATCGAGGCCGCCTTCGGTGGTCAGCTCTTGTCGTCGTTCCGGGACCAGGGTGACGAGGTCGGGTTTTACGCTGAGGGCGATCTTTGCCATCGCGTCATCTGCGGCCATTTCAAGGTCCAATTTCGTTCGAACGATTTCCCGCAACATGGTGAGATCGCGATCTTGAATATGTCGGCGGTCTTCTCGCAGATGCACGACCAGCCCATCGGCACCGGCCAGTTCGACGAGAATCGCGGCGGTCAAGGGATCGGGATCGGTGCCGCCGCGAGACTGCCGTAGTGTCGCCACATGATCGATATTGACGCC
This sequence comes from Nitrospira sp., assembly GCA_040006855.1. Lineage (GTDB taxonomy): Bacteria > Nitrospirota > Nitrospiria > Nitrospirales > Nitrospiraceae > Nitrospira_A. Next base: position 10,651 of record JBDTWG010000015.1, on the reverse strand, counting down.
CAATCGAGCCATTGCGCCTCCGCAGTTTGCATGAAATGATACAGCAGAAAGGTGTTAGAACTGGCCGAAATTCATAGACAATTCTCTCGTTCCTGAGGCATTATTAACAGAATCAGGCGAGGAGGAGCAAGGAGGGCATCTCACGGCCTCCTCCGACAAATGTGTCTCCTGTGTAAGATTCGGTGATGATCTCCAACTCACTAGAATCCTAGTGAAATTGACTCACATTGAGGCCTCCATTAAAATACGCCCCTTTCAGAGGCATAGCGACCGAACCTGTTCAGCAGAGGCCCCGCCCTTAGGAGTCTGACACATTCATGGCGATCAGCGACGGCTTTTACCGTATTAAACGACTTCCCCCCTACGTGTTTGCACAAGTCCAAAGCTTGAAGCTTGAGGCGCGGCAGCGTGGCGAAGATATTATCGACTTCGGCATGGGCAATCCGGATCAGCCCACGCCTAGTCATATTGTCGATAAATTGATCGAGGCCTCCAGGAAGGCGAAAAACCATCGCTACTCGGCTTCGCGTGGAATCACCAAGCTTCGCCATGCCATCACCGGCTGGTATAAACGAAACTATGATGTCGAGTTGGACCCCGAGACCGAAGCGATCGTGACGATTGGGTCCAAAGAAGGTATTGCGCACCTGGCGTTGGCCACGATCGGCCCGGGCGACGTCGTGCTCACGCCGACCCCGACCTACCCTATCCACATGTACAGTTTCATTATTGCCGGCGGCGAGGTGCGTGGGATTGAATTGCGGCAGGACAGCGATTTTTTTGACGATCTTTTGCGTGTCTATCGCCAAACTTTGCCGCGGCCACGTATCCTGGTGATTAATTTTCCGCATAATCCTACGACTGCGGTGGTCGATCTTGAGTTTTTCAAAAAGATCGTGGCGTTCGCCAAAGAACACGATGTCATTGTGATTCACGATCTGGCTTATGCCGATATCGCCTTCGACGGCTATAAGGCGCCCAGTTTTCTGCAGGTACCGGAGGCGAAGGATGTCGGCGTGGAGTTTTATACACTATCCAAGGCCTACAACATGCCTGGCTGGCGCGTCGGATTTTGTGTCGGCAACCGCGAAGTCGTCGGCGCACTCGCCAAGATCAAGAGTTATCTCGACTATGGAATTTTCCAGCCCATTCAGATCGCCAGTACGGTGGCGTTGAACGGCCCGCAAGACTGTGTCAAAGAGGTCGTGCAGCGGTATCAAAACCGGCGCAATGTGCTCGTCAATGGGCTCAACCGGATCGGCTGGCAGGTGGGATTACCCCGCGCCACCATGTTCGTCTGGGCGCGTATTCCTGACCCCTTTCGACACATGGGCTCACTGGAGTTTTCGAAACTGCTGTTGCGAGAAGCCAAAGTGGCGGTGTCCCCGGGAATCGGATTTGGAGAAGGCGGAGATGAGTTCGTGCGGTTCGCATTGGTGGAAAATGAACATCGCACGCGCCAGGCTCTGCGCGGCATTCGAAAAGTCTTGAAGATGGACGATCAGGAGTTATGAAAACGGAAATCGGGGTTGGATTGATTGGGTTTGGAACGGTCGGAACGGGTGTCGCCCGGGTCTTGATCGAAAACGCTGAGCTCATTCGGCGTCGAGTGGGAGTGCCGATCACGTTGGTCCGCATCGCGGACTTAGATATCACCCGCGACCGTGGCATTGCCATTCCACCAGGAATTCTGACCACCGATATTCAGCAGGTGTTGACGGATCCACGCGTTGATATTGTGATCGAGTTGATGGGTGGGTATGACCTTGCAAAACGCGTTATATTGGATGCGGTACAGCGAGGCAAACATGTGGTGACGGCCAATAAGGCGTTGCTGGCCGTGCATGGCGAAGAGATCTTCGCCGCCGCATCCCATCATGGGATCGATCTCGGATTTGAGGCGAGTGTGGGCGGCGGTATTCCCGTGATCCGTGCCTTGATGGAGGGATTGGCCGCGAACAATATCCAATCCATCTATGGCATCATTAACGGCACTTCAAATTATATCCTTAGCCGCATGACCAGTGAGGGACAACGATTCGACGTGGTGCTGGAAGAGGCCAAGCGAGCGGGATATGCCGAAGCCGATCCCACCTTCGATGTCGCGGGAATCGACTCGGCGCATAAGTTGGCAATAATGGTCAGTTTAGCTTATGGCACACCCGTCAACTTCAAAGAGATTTACACCGAGGGCATTGCCGGGCTCACGCCGGTCGATATCGCCTATGCGAAGGAGTTCGGATTCACGATCAAGTTGCTGGCGATCGCGAAATATTCCGACGGCGAGATCGAGGCGCGCGTGCATCCCACCATGGTCCCATCCGCGTCTCAAATTGCCAAGGTGGATGGTGTGTACAATGCGATCCAATTGGTCGGCGATGCCGTGGAAGATGTCGTTCTCTATGGCCGCGGTGCCGGATCGATGCCAACGGGCAGTGCGGTCGTCAGCGATGTCATGTCCATCGCGCGCAATTTGCTCAAGAATGCCACCGGTCGCGTCCCGCCTGCGTCGTATCAGCAAGACCAGCGGCGGCCCTTACGGATGCGGCCGATGGAGGAAATCACCTCACTCTACTATATTCGTTTCATGGTCCTGGACCGGCCGGGCGTGCTGTCGCAGATTGCAGGGGTACTGGGCCGCTACGGCATCAGTATTTCCTCGGTGCTGCAGCAAGGACGCAAGGAAGGGCAGACGGTGCCGGTGGTCATCATGACGCATATGGCGAAAGAGCGGGATATGCAGAACGCCCTTCGGGACATCAACCCCATGCCCTACATCTCCGAGCCCACAACCCTCATCAGGGTTGAAGGACGGGATGAATGACCATGATGCGTCCGACCTTGCCTGTCGAGTGGCCGAAAAGGATGTCATGACTCGCTGGCGCGGTATCATCGAAGAGTATCGGAAGTTCCTTCCTGTGACGGCTCAGACGCCCGTCATCACCTTGGGCGAAGGCAACACGCCTCTGATACGCGCGGCGCGGCTGGCAAAGAAAATTGCGCCGGGGGTGGATCTCTATCTCAAATATGAGGGCATGAATCCAACAGGGTCCTTCAAGGACCGCGGCATGACCATGGCGATCTCCAAGGCGCTCGAGGGAGGGGCGCGGGCGGTGATCTGTGCCTCTACGGGGAACACGTCCGCTTCGGCCGCCGCCTATGGCGCGCGGGCAGGGATTGCCGTCTATGTGCTCATTCCTGCTGGAAAGATTGCGCTCGGTAAGTTGTCGCAAGCCATGATGCATCAAGCCACGGTCATTCAGGTCGAAGGGAATTTTGATCAGGCGTTGACCATCGTGAAGGAACTGTCGGCGACGTACCCTGTGGAATTGGTCAATTCCATCAACCCTTACAGGATTGAGGGGCAAAAAACGGCGGCGATGGAGATTTGCGACGATCTCGGCGATGCGCCCACTATGCATGTACTTCCCGTAGGGAATGCAGGTAATATCACCGCCTATTGGAACGGTTATCGAGAATATCGTGCTGCCAATCAAACCACGCGCTTGCCGCGTATGATGGGGTTCCAGGCTGCCGGCGCGGCGCCCATTGTGTTGGGTCACGTGATAGCAGAGCCTCAGACTGTTGCCACGGCAATCAGAATCGGCAATCCGGCCAGCTGGCAGTCGGCGCTCACGGCCGTGCAAGAATCGTCGGGCGCCATTGACATGGTCACCGATGAAGAGATCTTGTATGCCTATGCGTTGGTGGCCAGAGAGGAAGGCGTCTTTTGTGAACCTGCGTCAGCGACATCGGTCGCCGGTGTCATTAAGATGAGTCACGCCGGCATGTTGAAAGAAGGTGCCACGGTCGTGTGTACGTTGACCGGGCATGGTTTAAAGGATGCCGATACGGCGATTGGCATTTCACGTCAGCCGAAGACAGTTAAAGCCACTCGCGATGATGTGGCCCGCCTCCTTCATGTCTGATTACCTCAGGAACATTGCATGAAATACTTGATCCTGCATGCCGACGGGATGACTGACATCCCCTGTCCGGAACTCGGTGGAAAGACCCCTCTTGCGGCGGCCGCGACGCCTCACCTCGATCGCATTGCTCAGAGCAGCGAAGTCGGACTGCTGAGTCTTCCGTCAGAAAGCGGACCGGCTGGGAGTGACGTCACCAGTGTGGCCGTGCTGGGCTACGACCCTAAAAAATACTATCCCGGCCCCGGTCCGCTGGAGGCTGCTGGTCTAGGGATCACGGTGGGCGAGCAAGATGTGGTGTTTCGTTGCACCATGGTGACGGTGCGAGGGGAAGGTGTGTCCGGTAGCAAGGATATTGTGACCGAGATCAAGAAATTGGGGGCGCATGTGGTCATGGAGGACGCGACCGCCGGCCTCATCGGTACGGAACAAGCGAGGGAACTCCTCGAGGCTGTCAATGAGCAACTCGGGGCGGAGTCCATCCAGTTCTATCCCGGCGCAGGACACCGGCATTTAATGGTGTGGGTTGGGGGGAAGTCGCGCGCAACATGCCTCGATCCTCAGCAACTGGTCGGCCGGTCGATTGCGGACGCGTTGCCGGCTGGCGATGGCGCCGACGTCTTGCGTAAACTTATGGATGCGGCCTTTTTCATTCTGCGTGACCATCCCGTCAACGAGGAGCGCCAGCAGGAGGGCTTACGGCCGGCCAATTGTCTGTGGTTGTGGGGACAGGGACGTGCTGCTCTCTGGCCTCCCCTGCCGGAGCGGTATGGAATCACTGGTTCCGTCGTGGCATCCAGCGATGTTCATCGCGGGGTTGGATTATGTGCTGGACTGGAGGCAGTCGAGCTGCCCCTCGACGAGGGAGATGAGTCAAAGGCGTTTGCGAGACAGGTCGAAGCGGCAGTGCGGGAATTGGCAAAAAAGGACTTGGTGTATCTGCATGCCGGACTGTCAGACGATGTGCTCCACGCAACTGACGTTCGGGAAAAGGTTCGAGCCATCGAACAGTTTGATGCCCAGGTCGTCGGTCCGGTTCTCACGGCATTGGCCACCCACTCGTCCTATCGGCTGCTCGTGGTCTGCGATCCTGGTTTAGCGAACAGTCAGGTCTCCACGTCTCCCCCGATCTTATATGCGCTCTGTGACAGTGCTGGTCAGTCGCAATCAGGAGCCGCCAAGCGCTTCCACGAACAAGAAGAACATATCGCCGGAGCCGCGCCGCGTGATGCGACGAAGCTCATGACGCGATTATTCCCACGTGGAGTCTAGAAGCCGTGGCGCTGATTGTTCAAAAATATGGCGGCACCTCAGTCGGGAACATCGAGCGGATTCACCGAGTCGCCGAGCGCGTCGAGCGAGCCCACAAAGAGGGGCATCACGTAGTTGTCGTACTGTCGGCGATGAGCGGCGAAACCGATCGGCTGCTCAAGCTGGCCCATGAAGTGACCGGTGTACCCGATGAACGCGAATTGGATATGTTGCTCTCCACGGGAGAGCGAGTCACGATCGCATTACTCGCCATGGATCTCAGGGGGCGCGGGGTGCACGCCCGTTCCTTTACGGGTCGGCAGGTCGGGATTCATACCGACAGCGCCCATACCAAAGCCAGAATTTCCCGCGTCACGGCCGATCGCATCAAGGACGCGCTGTCGGAGGGCGTTGTTCCGGTCGTTGCGGGATTCCAGGGCATCAATGCTCGCTCGGATGTCACCACGCTGGGTCGAGGCGGGTCGGATCTGACAGCCGTTGCGTTGGCGGCGGCGTTGAAGGCTGATCGGTGCATTATTTATACGGATGTGGATGGTGTGTATACCGCCGATCCGAACATCGTGCCGGCTGCGCGTCGCTTGGATAAGATCTCCTACGAAGAAATGCTGGAAATGGCGAGTCTCGGCGCGAAGGTGCTGCAGAGTCGGTCGGTCGAGTTTGCGGCGAAATATGCCGTGCCGGTGGAGGTCAATTCCAGTTTCAAAGAAGGAAAGGGAACGCTCGTGACACGTGAAGATGCCGATATGGAAGGGGTCATGGTGTCGGGAGTGACGGGGGACCGCAATCAGGCCAAGATTACGATTGTCGGCGTGCCGGATCGCCCGGGCATTGCCGCGCGCGTATTTGGAGCGGTGGCGAATGCCAATATCGTGGTCGACATGATCATTCAAAACGTCAGTCAGGCTGCCATGACCGACATTTCGTTCACGGTTCCGAAGCCGGATTTGCGCAGTGCCGTCGATCTTGTCCAGCGCCTGTCCCAGGAGATCGGCGCCCGGTCGGTGGCGGTGACCGAATCCATCGCCAAGGTCTCCCTCATCGGGGTGGGTATGCGGTCCCATTCCGGGGTGGCGGCGAAGATGTTCGAGGTACTGTCACGTGAGGGCGTCAACATCATGATGATCAGCACATCGGAAATAAAAATCTCCTGTGTGATTGAGGAAAAGTATCTGGAGCTGGCCATGCGCGCGCTCCATACGGCGTTCGGACTGGATCAGGTTTCGGCGCCCGCTCTTGGCTAACAGTGCGGCGGGAGGCGCTCGCCGGTCCGGCGAGATCCTCGACAGTCCGTTCATGTCCCTGCTACTCTCACGACTATGAAACAACGAACTCCAGTGTCGCGTCGATCCCGCGCTCCCGAACCCGCTACGGTGCCGACCCTTACGGCGGCGCAGGCCGCTGCGCTCGAAATCTACGATACAACGCTACGCGACGGCGCCCAAGCGGAGGATGTCAGTTTTTCAGTGGAGGACAAGGTCCGTGTCGCACAACAGCTCGATGAGCTCGGGGTGCAGTTCATCGAAGGCGGGTGGCCCGGCGCCAATCCTAAAGACATCGAGTTCTTCCGGATGGTTAAGACAATGCCTTTTCAGCATGCCACCATCGTAGCCTTCGGTTCGACCCGAAAGGCCAGCAATACGGCCCGCAAAGACAAAAACCTTCAGGCATTACTGGATTCCGGCACGCGCACAATCACACTTTTCGGAAAGAGTTGGTCGTTTCAGGTAACGGATGCGCTCGGTATTTCACTCGCCAAGAATCTGGAACTCATCGAAGATTCGATTCACTATCTTCGGTCAAAGGATCGTCGGGTATTCTACGATGCCGAACATTTCTTTGACGGGTACAAGGCGAACCCCGAGTATGCCTTGCAGACGATCCGAAAGGCGATCGCCGGTGGTGCCGAACGAGTGATTCTTTGCGACACGAACGGCGGGACGATGCCCTGGGAAATCCGTGAAATTTGCCGGATAGTGAAACAGGAATGTCCCGTGCCGTTGGGGATTCATGCGCATAACGATAGTGAAATGGCGGTGGCCAATTCGCTCGTGGCGGTCGACTCCGGGATTCTGCAGGTGCAGGGAACGATCAACGGAATCGGTGAGCGATGTGGAAATGCGAACCTGTGTTCCATTATTCCCAACTTGCAGCTGAAGATGGGGCGTTCTGCCATCGGTAAAAATCTCACGCGCCTAAAAGATGTGTCGGGGTTCGTCACGGAGATTGCCAATTTGATGCCCAATAAACGGCAGCCCTACGTGGGTGATGCGGCGTTCGCACATAAGGGGGGCGTGCATATACACGCGGTGCTCAAGAACGCGGCGACCTATGAGCATATTGCTCCGGCGGATGTCGGGAATCGTCGGCGGATTCTAGTGTCCGATTATGCGGGTCGTAGCGGGCTCATGGAGAAGGTCGAGGCCTATGGCATTTCGCTGACCAAGAATCACGCAAAGTTGCAGGAGCTGGTCGAAACGCTAAAGGAGCGTGAAAGCCAAGGGTATCAGTTTGAAGGCGCCGAAGGCTCGTTTGAATTGTTGATGCGCAAAGCGATGGGGAGTCATCGCCCGTCCTTTCAGTTGCTGGGCTTCCGGGTCATCGTCGAGAAGAAACAAGAGTTGGGCATGTTGTTGTCTGAGGCAACGGTGATGGTGAAAGTCGGCGACGTGGTCGAACATACGGCCGCGGTGGGTGCCGGCCCGGTGAATGCACTTGACCATGCGCTCCGCAAGGCATTGGAAAAATTCTATCCGCAACTTCGCGAAGTCAAATTGCTGGATTACAAGGTTCGTGTCTTGTCGGCCAACAAAGGGACGGAGTCCAAGGTGCGAGTGCTGATCGAATCGGGAGATCACAAAGACAAGTGGGGAACGGTCGGCGTGTCAGAAAACATCATGGAAGCCAGCTGGCAAGCGCTGGCAGATAGCATCGAGTACAAATTGCTGCTGGCAGATCGTTAGAGCTCTCCAACCTCCATTCTGGCGCACATAATCCTTGACAGGGCAGGTAACCTCACGTAACTTATGGAGAAATTCTTTGTCTTGGACGCTCGACACCAAGAAGCACTTCCTAAGGAACGACTCTAGTGGATGGCGGGGGGAAAGGCATGAGAAAGGCGGATATCGCGAACGAAATTTTCAAGCAGGTCGGAGTGTCAAAAAACGATGCGGCCGATATCGTCGAACTCGTGCTCAACCTGCTGAAGGGAGTTCTGCAAAAAGGCGATGCAGTGAAAATCGCAGGATTCGGAAATTTCGTTGTTCGGAGTAAAGGCGCGCGCAAGGGACGCAATCCACGAACCGGCGAAGAGATTGGGATCACTCCCCGCCGGGTGGTGACATTTCGGCCCAGTCAGGTGTTTAAAAAATACGTCAACTCTTAGTCGCTATCTTGCCACGAGTACACGCAGCATGAGGACCGGTCATGGGGAATGAGCCCAGACTGGGAAGTAAGGTTTTTTATAAAATCGGCGAAGTCAGCAAGATTTCGAAGTTGCCGGCTTATGTCTTGCGGTTTTGGGAGTCGGAGTTCAGCTTTCTCAAACCAAAGAAAAGCCGTGGCAATCAGCGGCTGTATGTCCAGCGAGACGTGGATACGGTGCTGGAGATTAAGCGGATGCTCTATGACGAAGGGCACACGCTGGCCGGCGTGAAGCGCTACTGGGCTCGTCGAGGACGAGCGACGGTGAAGAAGCGCGGATCGCAGAAAGAACTGGCGCAGCGCGTCAGGGGCGATCTCCAGGCGATTATCAGGATGCTGGATTCTCATTCGCCCTGAACTGTTCCGTGACGCGGTGGACGCTAGTCACACCGCGGAAGCATATCGATGCCGAGTAAGTCGGGGCGTAGCGCAGCCCGGTAGCGCACTCGCTTGGGGTGCGAGGGGTCGTGGGTTCAAATCCCGCCGCCCCGACCATCGGCATGATGCCTTCTGAATCGGGAATGTTCTGCAGGACGATAAACGCAGCGATCGATCGTCCGCTTGTTGGCCTGTCATCCCGCCTTCCTCGCCATCCTACCCCGCTGGTTGTAGTCGTATCCTTCCATAATGTTCGCGAAGAGTGAGGAGCAGCTGTGGCACGTGCACGAATCCTTGTGACCAATGATGACGGAATTGCCTCCCCTGGGATTCACGCGGTCGCGGACGCCTTACGCGCGCTAGGGGAAGTGTGGGTAGTAGCGCCCGATCGAGAGCGGACGGCGGTGGGGCATGCGGTCACGTTGCACAAGCCGCTACGCATTACCAAAATGGGACTCCGTGTGTTCATGGTGAACGGCACTCCCGTTGACTGCGTAAATCTGGCTCTGGCGAAGGTCTTGCCTGGGCAGCCGGCATTGATCGTGTCGGGAATCAATCGGGGGGTCAATCTTGGGGATGACGTGATGTATTCCGGCACGGTCTCGGCGGCCCTGGAGGGTACGATTTTAGGCATTCCCTCGATGGCGGTGTCTCAAGAGGGCGACGATGGATTTCGATTCGATGTCGGCGCGCGATACGCGGCTCGGGTTGCAGCCGAGGTGTTAGCGCACGGATTGCCGCCCGAAACCATCTTGAACGTGAATATTCCGAATGTACCCTTTCGATCCATCAAGGGAGTGAAGGTGACCTGTCTCAGTCGACGCCGCTTCGAGAACCCCATTGTTGAAAAAGTTGATCCGAGGGGACGCAAGTATTACTGGATTGCCGGCACACGAAAATCCTGGAGCCGGCGCAAGGATGCCGATCACGAAGCGCTGGAGCAGCATATGGTGTCTGTCACCCCAATCCATCTCGATACGACCCACCATGACGTGCTCGAACAGTTCAAAGCATGGGAGCGGCCGCTCTCAAAACCCCCTGGGCGCAAGACACCGGGCAGGCCAGATCCGCGAAGGAGGCCACAGGCATGACCGGACTGATAGAGTGGTTGATAGAGGTGCTCGGCCGGTTCGTCATTGCCACGATTTCGATGTTCGGCTACACGGGCATTGTGATTACGATGGCGATCGAAAGCGCCTGTATCCCCTTGCCCAGTGAGATCATCATGCCGTTCTCCGGCTACCTGGTCTCCACCGGCCAATTCTCGATGCTGGGCGTGACCTTCGCTGGCGCGATTGGTAACGTGCTTGGGTCGTTGGTGGCGTACTACGTAGGGGTGTGGGGAGGGCGGCCGTTTGTCGAACGCTATGGCCGGTATTTCCTGGTCTCGCAGCATGATGTGGACTTGGCAGACCGGTGGTTTGCGAAACATGGAGAGGCGGCGGTGTTGATCGGCCGGCTGTTGCCCGTAGTTCGAACGTTCATCTCTCTCCCGGCGGGAATTGCGCGCATGGACATCAAGAAGTTCGTGCTCTATTCATTTGTTGGAGCAGTTCCCTTTTGTTATGCGTTGGCCTATGTGGGATTGAAGATGGGGGAGCACTGGAATGAATTACACCAGTATTTCCATCACGCGGACTTGGTGATCGGGTTGT
>JBDTWG010000014.1:0-21927 GCA_040006855.1 Nitrospira sp. | reverse complement strand
CTCCAGTTTCATCCATACACCTAACTCGGTGTCTTTGAAACCGGCAGCAGGCCAAATGGGGGCACCTGTGCACAAGTACGGGATACGACTTACTTGATAGGCAAGACCCTCGATGTGTTCAAAGCGATCGCCGTAAAAGTCTAGAATATGCCATCAGAGTCGCTGTGTTTCGACCCCGCCGCCATCATCCGGCGGGCGGGGTCAGGCTTTCCAGCTCAGGACCCAACCAGCAAGACTATTTTTTCCCTTTAGTGCTTTCGTCGGCTCGATGAAGGTCAATCACTGTGCCGGCCTCATTCAATTCCACCGTGACGTTCTCGCCCTCTTCTAGCGCTTTGGTCTTGGTTTCTTGATGAAGTAATGGGAATACTTGCTCGCCTTGAGCCGTTTGTAGTTTGATTTGCTCTTTCATCAGCCCGAGATGCACAAGTTTTCCAGTCACAAACCGGTGGGCGCCTTCTTTTCCTGCGAGATGAGCGTCGATCACCGCGTTGTTCTCATCCAGAACAAACGTGACATGGTCTCCTGCCTTGAAGGGGGCATGGCCGTGTCGCCGTTCCTGGTTTTCATTGCCTTGGTAGGTTGTACCCTCCTCGGTTTTGATCACCAGCGCACCGGCTTTTTCTGTTACTACCCCGGACTGCTGCTTATGGCCGCTTTGGTGTTTCTCAGCCGCAGCAGACAGCAGGTCTCCCGAGAAGATCCCAAACGCACCGAATGTCAGTGAGATCGCGACACATAACTTCACAAAATTGTTCATATAGCTCCTTTCGGAAAGTCGGGGGCACCATGGTGATCCGCGTCCATTTGTTGAGGTGGAGCATGTCACTCTGGCGGTGACAGGTAGACGTGGATACGAGCGAGGCATAGTGTTCACACACATGCCGAAGGACGAAGCTAGGAAAAATCCTGGTCCCTGGCTGGAGGTGAAGTTGGGTTGGGTCAATATAATGACACTTGCTATGCGAGACTGTGGACTACGCTTTCTTAATTAGGCTAGAATCCCGGCATGCCTAACCGGTTCTCCCATCTCGGTGCTCCCCCCCATTCGGAACATCCTCACGCCGTACATTTTTACTCGGCCAATTCGGCAATGGAGATGCACGTGGGGAGGTTTATTCATCACGGCATTCAAGCGTGCGACACAGTCATCACGATTGCGACAAAGGAACGGCGAGAAGGATTTGCGAGGTATCTGCGCGCGGCCTGTCCTGATCTCGAAGGCAGGATCGATCTGCTGTCCTCCTATTATGCATTGGATGCCGACGAAATGCTCTCAGCGTTCCTCGTCAATAGCCATCCGGATCGATCGCGATTCTTTGCGTCCATGGACCGGATGTTTTCTCCATTTGTCCGAGATGGTCAGCCGGTCCGTGTATTCGGAGAAATGGTCACGCGTTTGTGGCAGGCGGGGCAGCCCGACGCGGCCCTTGAGCTCGAAGGGCTCTGGAATGAACTGTCGCATCGCTACACCTTTTCTCTCTTGTGCGCCTATCCTCTCGGCCTTTTTGCAGGACAAGACCCCCGACGTTTTTTGGATACCTGTGCCGCCCACTCGCAGTTATCTGTTCCAGCGCCCCGCGCTGCGGCCTGACTACGATGCCTCGCTCAGGCATTGGAGGGCAGGAAACCGTCGCATGGGGAACGCACCTCTGCTTATTCTACAAATCCACCGCTGAACTGCGCCAATTGCTCACATTGTATTTCCAGGCAGGTCTGGCAGATGGGGAATGCTGCTTGTGGATCACGGGTCCTTCTCTGAGCGATGGAGAAGCACTAGAATCGCTGCAGCGGTCGATCCCGCTGGCCCGAGATTATCTCGAAAACGGACAGTTGGAAATTCTGCCCCACACGCAGTGGTACGTGGACAATGGAATCTTCCGTCCCGAGGCCGTCCTCGCAACATGGTTCTCGAAACTCCGTCAGGCTACACAACGTGGATGGGCTGGGTTACGCGTGGCGGGGGATGCGTCTTGGCTAAGTTCCGGGGAAGAGCGACAGGCATTCATCACCTATGAGCAGCAGGTCACTGAGACCGCATCCGCACAGCGCCTGCTCGCATTGTGTACCTATCCAAGCGCGGCATGGGTTCCAGAAGAGATGCTCCAGGTGATGCAGTGTCACACATCGGTGTTACTTCAGGGGTCTGCCGGCTGGAAATCCGTCGACGTGTCTTGTTTCTGATCATGCCACAATATGCGGCCAGAATGGCCTTCGCTCGTTGTTTAGTCTCAGAGTGATCCGCTGATCAGAAGCACACCGAGGCGTCTGATATACTTGCAGCAGTGAACGGTCATGTTCTTTCGGGGCACCAGCGAAGAACATCACCATTCCAGGTCGAACCCTTTCGGCAAGATAGCGCACACTGGTCGCGCGTTTAGGGAACTACCAGGAGATCCACGCATGGCACGGCGCACCTCAGAGGTGACATCGCAAGAGCATGGGTCTGCAGGAGATAAGCATCGTCAAGACATACCTGCCGTTGACATTGCGGTTCCTGGGTCGCCTCTCTCCGCCGATCCTTCAGCGCCCAGTTGTCCGATCAATAAGTGCAAGGGTCGTCTAAGGACCGAAGCGTCCGGCTACAATTCCCGGACGGGATTAGAGCTGATGGTCTGCACGCTGTGCGGGCACCGGGGGTTTCGATCCCGGGAGGGTGTGATTCTCTTGTTTCGAGGGGGTTATGAATTCAAGTTTAGCTACGGCCCCTCGATACAGACCATCAGCATTGTGTTGAGCTCCGCCGCGGTCAACCTGTGGAGTACCCACGACGTGAACGATGATCAGCTGGCGAAGATTGCTGCAGAATGGGCCCTACTCTGCGGCCATACGAGCAGACAGGTGCATTTAGGGATTCCGGCTGAGGAGTTCGCCGACTTCTACCTCTATTTTTGCAAGCCATAACGCAGCCCCTTCAAGCAACCGACTGATCGATTTGCCATAAAAATCTTTTTGCAGCCACGTTTGCCTAAGGCTCAGCGATTCTGCCTGAGGCCTGTATGACTACCATTTCCCCAGCCAGTTCCGGCAGCCCGCATAATACGACGCGATCGCGATGGCTAAGATAGACAGGATTTGCATGACGTGCTGCACCAGCACGCTTGGATCGATCGTTCTGGTGACGAACAACACGGCGGCGGCGACGAGGGTCACGATGAAGGTGGTCCGTTTTGGGCAGAGACTGCCATCGCGTTTACTCTGCGCCGCCAGCACAATCCAGACACAGGCCCAACCGATGGCCCCGACGACGAGCGCAGCAGCGAGGTCCGTCATCCCGACCATCAGACTGCTCAGCCCGAGCTCGGTCTTCGGCCGGCGTGGCAGTTCAATACGAATGCGATAGAGTTCTCCGACGGAGAGAGCGAGCCAAATCAGGAGGATCCCCAGCAGAAAACTACCGCGTCCCATTTCTTCCGAGAAGAGACGTCGGCGCGCTGAAGGCTGCGCGGCAGCCTTCAGTGGGAGGCCTTGAAAGTGCGGTGTGAAATCGTACCCGCACTCGCAGAACTGGGCGGCATTAGGATTAGAAAGCAAACAACGAGGACATTCAAGCGGCATCGGCTCGCTCATTTCACCGTCGTCCTACGCATGCTAGAATCGCACGGTTTCCAAGCGTCACACACGGTGGTTTTTCCGGAGGATGCAATGACTCACCAGCCGCGGTCATTTCGATTTGCATTTCTGGGCGCCGTATTCGCTGCGACAGCCGTGGCGGCCGGCGCCTTCGGTGCACACGCGCTTAAAACGATCCTAGATCCACCGATGCTCGCCGTATATGAAACCGCGGCACGGTACCAAATGTACCATGCTCTCGGGCTCTTTGTCGTAGCCTGGTTGGGCCGTGAAACGCAAAGTCGATGGGTGGTGAAAGCCGGGTGGCTGTTTTGCGCCGGAATCCTTTTATTCAGTGGGAGCCTGTACATCGTGGCGCTGGCTGGAATCAAGTGGATGGGTGCGCTGACTCCCTTGGGCGGTGCGTCGTTCATCGGCGGATGGACCTGTATCGCCTGGACTGCCTGGCGCGCCGGAGATGATTAATGATGGCGGCGCTGCCCAGAGGCCGGTTTTTCTCCGGTCTTTGGGAAGCAGGATGCGGTACGTTTACCGGTGATGGAGCCCCAGCCTCCTGCGGTGTTGACGAACGTGCCTTCCAACCGTTGCCCTTCCCCGGAAAACAAAAGACTATCTTCCTGCACGCCGGCCCTGGTTTCCCATCGTAGATACACGCTGTCGCCCAGCACGATGATTTCCGCAGGACTGGTTGTGGAGGTGCTTCCCGTTGGTGCAAAGATGACGGCGGTCTTTTCTTCGCGATGGTTCTGGTGGTTGTGAATGGACCATTGCCAGGTTCCGCACAACCGCACGAGACCTCGCTGCTGTCGCACCTGATCTTTCCAGTTCACAAGCCGAAACCATTCACGATGCACAGTTTGAATCGCCCAGGTCTCGATCTGAGCGGCCGCTCCCGCCATGGGAGCGATTGCATCGTTCGGGTGAATCGGTTCCGCTGCCGCATCATGGACCGCTCCCTGAGGACGCTCTTCCTGCAGGAGCGCCAGAAGATGTCGGAGGGACGGCTCAAGGGTCGTGCCCTCGGTCAACCACGCCATCTGGGCGTCGATCTGTCGCTGAACTCCTGCCTGTTGTTCAGCGGTGGCGGTGGTACCGAGATCGCGAACGGCTTGCGCCAGTTGCCATGCCGCAAGTCCACGCACCAGATCCTTGGCCGACTGGGTGAGATCGGCGAGCAGAAGTTCTTTGGCCATGGCCGGAGAGAGGCCTTTGGCTCCGACCGTCATAGCCGCATCATTCAATCCCAGGCGGGGGCCGATCACATTCTTGAACAGGGTGAGCGAATCGCCCTCCGCGGGGAGCGACGCCAGTTGCGTGGCGGTGGCCCGCAGTACTTCTTGAAAGGCCGGGAAACGATCGGCCAGCGTCGGCTGCACCGGAGACGAGGGCTCATCGGCCACAACCACGGTTCCACCCATGAGAACGGCCGCGAGAGACAAGACACCGACGATAACTAGGGTCCGCCCTGAGTGGTTCGGCATGGGCAAACATGCTCCAACTACGTGTAGAAAAAAAGGGGAAACACGGCAGTCTGGCGGCGGGTGATCCTCCACGCACAGCGTCGAGCGTCCATGCTCCTCATCGATGGGTGGTTATGTTCCCTGAAAGGCAGTTTTCAGAAATGCCACTGTGGCGTCCCAGGATTGGGCGGAGGCCGTCTCGTGGTAGCCGGTTGGACGCGTCTCGTCACAGAAGGCATGCGAAGCGCCTGGGTAAGTCTTGATCTCGATCCGTTTGCCTTGGGTCGAGGCATGGCGGAGATGCTCAACGTCCTGCTGAGTGGCCCAGGTATCCTGCTCCGCTTGGTGATAGAGGAGGGGGCTCATCATATTGGTCAGAAGATCGGGGGCCGTAACTTTTCCGTAAAACGCGACCGCGGCGCGCAGCCGCTTGCGCTGGCAGGCAAACCGGATGGCCAGTGAGCCGCCCATGCCGAAACCGACTACGCCGTGAATGTTGCGCTTGATATGTTCAAGGGTGTTGAGGTACTCGCAGCAAGTGTTGATGTCTTGCAACAACAGCTGATCATTGCACTTGGCTAGGAGCGCTTCCGCGATCTCGGCGTTGGCCGTGACCATGCCCCCAAGCCGCCCATATAATTTCGGAATGATCACCCCATAGCCTTCGCAGGCCAACCGGACACCGACATCCGTGATCTGGGAATTCATGCCCCACCAGTCATGCAATAGCACAATGCCGGGGTAGGCGGTCTTGTCTTGCGGCCAGAACTGGACACATTCCACCTGGACGTCTTTGCTCACGCGCGTCTTAAAATAGGGATCCACCATCGCATCCGTTGCGGTGGGAATTGCCATCCCACTGGGAAAGCGGGCCGTACCGGTTCCGATCTGTTGCGGCGAAAATGGCGTTGCCTGAGTAGTCATGGGCGATGCGGTCCTTTCTCGATTGGCGTCTGGCATCCAGCGGCTATCCGTCGGTACTATAGGGAGCGCATTTGGGCGTTGTCAATCGAGGCGACAGCCGGTTTCTTATTCCATATTGACCGCTCGATGCCGGCTCGTTAAAGTGCGTCGTCAACGATGTCTTACGAACGACTCGCACCCCTCGGAATTGGACTGATCGGCCTCGGCCGCCATGGCAGCCGATACGCCAAACACATCCTGGCTGACCTCCCTGACGCTCGTTTAGTGGCCGTCAGCCGCCGGCGGTCGGGTGAAGAGCATGGGCTAACATCAGCTCCGGCCGTTCCTTGCTACCTGGACTATCACGAGTTGATTGCTGACCCTCATGTGGAGGCGGTTGTGGTGGTCACGCCGCCGGCGCTCAATCCGGACATTTGTCTGTCCGTCGCGCGGGCGAAGAAGGCCCTGTTGGTTGAGAAGCCACTGGCCATCACGGCAGATGATGCACGTGCGATCGCGCGAGCGGCAGGCCAGGCTGGACAGGTCATGATGACGGCGCAAACCTTGCGGTTCGATGCCGCCGTCGTCGCCCTTCGCGCGCGACAGGCGCAGGTCGGCGCGCTCCAATACCTCAGCGTAGTCAGTCGCATGGAACCGCATGGGATCAGTGAAGGGATTCGGGGGTTTGGCGGCCGCGGTTGTTTGCTCGAAACCGGCATCCATTTGTTGGACCTGGTGCGTGTCCTGACGGGAGATGAGGTTCACGCCGTCTCTTGCGACATGGACCTGGTGCCTCCGCACGGGGCGGAGCGCCGGATTGTTGGCCGACTCACAACCAATCGCGGGCTGGTGTGCGTGCTGGATGTGTCACGGGTCTCGTCAGGGCGAATCGGACGGATCGAATTGATCGGTGCGGAGGGACAGTTGTCGGCGGATTGGTGCGGGCAGCGGCTGATGCAGGTGTCTGCGCGGCATGGCGCCGACGAATGGCCGACTGTCGCCGACCCAACGGTACTGGGAACGCTCCGCGCATTTGTGCGATCCGTGCGCGAAGGCTTGCCGCCTCCTGTAACCATCGAAGACGGCAAGCGCGCAGTGGAAATAGCCGAAGCCTGTTATGCCTCGGCGCAGCAGGGCGGGCGTAGCGTGCCGGTCGAGTACGCCTGAATTACGTTTCCGCGACGATGTGCGTATCGGTTTCTTCGACACCTTCGATGGCGTGAATGCGGGTAATCACGACATCCGACAGCGCGCGTTCATCCGCCACATTGATAAACACAAAAATGTCAGGCTGACCGAAGCAGGCGTGAATTTGCTCGACGCCGGCAATGCTTTTCAGCGCCGTAAGGACCGACTTGCCTTTTCCTGCCTTGACCTTGATGAGAATGTACGCTTTCGTTGCCATCATGCCTCCTCTGGCTAAGAGTTGTGAACAATAGTGCGATCGCTGCCGCCCCTGCCGATCTGCACCCGACGGTCACTCAGATTTGGCGCCGGGCATCTCCCGGCGGCGCTGGGCATAGACCTCATGGAAGGTCTTGCCCCCTGTGGACAAGGCGAGGGTACTCTGCTGATACAACTGTTCGAGAATGTCGAAATCCGGCTTGCCGATATTGAACTCCCGGAGGCCGTCGTCGAGACCGATGCTGCTCCAGACGTTCGCAGGTCGCCCGGCTTCGATCACGGCCTCGAAGCTGTCTGCAGACCAGCCGCTCCGTCGAAACGACGCTTCGACCTCCTCGGCGCGGGTGCCGAATTTCATGCGATGGGCCTCTGCAAAAAACTGCTGTACCGCCGGGTGGTGACTTTTCAGGAATGCTGACTGAAATTGTATGACAGCCTTGATGATGCCAATAGCCTGAGCGGTTCCTTCCGGCGGCAGGACGCCCGCATCTTCAAACGTGGCGAGCAACGCCATGACCGACCCGATGTAGGGTGAAGGTGTCCGTGCCGGTTGCGCAGCCATGAGTGTCACGGGCAGCGGCGCCTCCGTCCTCGGCTGACTTAACCCCATGACGGGGAAGAGAATCGGCAACAAGATGATGAGAACAAGAGCATATGAGCGGATCGAGCAGTTCCAACCTGCCGCATAACCCCCCCGTCGCGCCGCCGCCGTTGGGTAGGGGCGCACCATGCCGTGGCAAGTGTCGCTTCGTGTTGGCATGGCGGGCATTATACAGATCGGCAGCAGAGCACGCTACCGCCTGGAAGGGGACCCTGCTTCGCCGAGGCACGTGATGATTGAATTCAGGAGAAGTGGCTGCCTATAATTCGGCCACTGGAGCAGGTTTTCAGCCTCTCGATTGTAGTGCCCCATCGCTTTGTGAGGGAATCGTGCTAGCCAATGTCTTGAGTGCGGCGATCGTCGGAGTCGAAGCGCACCTGGTCGACGTGGAAGTCGACATTTCCTCGGGCCTTCCCCAGTTCTCCATTGTCGGACTTCCCGATGCCACCGTGCGGGAGAGCCGTGACCGGGTCCGCGCCGCGCTCAAAAACAGCGGCTTCCACTTTCCGGTGAAGAAGATAACCGTGAACCTGGCGCCCGCGAATATCAAGAAAGAAGGAGCCGGCCTAGACTTGGCCATCGCGCTTGGCATCCTGGCGGCGGAGGAAATCATTTCAGCCGACGCGGTTAAGAGTCATGTGTTTGTGGGAGAACTGTCTCTCGATGGCCGATTGAAACCGATTCCTGGCGCCCTCTCCATCGGCGTCGTCTGTCGCCATCGTCATCGCGTGCTGATCTCCGCCGAGAATGCGGAGGAGGCGGCGCTTGTGGAAGGCACGGAAGTCTTTCCTATTCACACGTTGCCGGAGGCGGTGGAATTCTTACGGGGCGCCCAGGCTATCGCTCCGATGGCGGCACTGCGCAACGGCAAGCCCTCAGCCGGATCTGCCGAGGATGAGGACTTTGCCGATGTAAAGGGACAAGCCCACGCGAAGCGCGCGCTGGAGGTGGCGGCCGCCGGAGGCCACAACCTCCTCATGATGGGCCCACCCGGAGCCGGCAAGACGATGCTGGCTCGACGACTTCCAGGAATTCTTCCACTGTTGGCTCAGGATGAGGCCCTGGAAACCACCCGTATTCATAGCGTGGTCGGACAACTGTCGCAGGGACAGCCGCTCATGTATCGGCGTCCGTTTCGCGCGCCGCACCACAGCATTTCTGAGGCTGGCCTCATCGGTGGAGGATCGACACCCCGACCCGGGGAGGTTTCTCTCGCGCACAATGGCGTGTTATTTTTGGATGAGGCTGGCGAATTCGGCCGTGCCACACTCGACGGTTTGCGGCAGCCGCTCGAGGACGGCCATGTCACCGTGACGCGCGCCAGCGGCTCTTTGCGGTTTCCTGCGCGGTTTATGCTTGTCGCCGCCATGAACCCCTGTCCCTGTGGCTATTATGGCGATCGCACCAAAGACTGCGTCTGCAGCGCCGCCCAAGTCAGACGCTATCGAAGTCGGCTGTCCGGCCCATTGTTGGATAGGCTGGATCTGCAGATCGAGGTACCGGCGGTACCGATTCGCGCCCTGGGCGACGACCTGCCGGCCACTGATTCGTCGGCGGCGATTAGGGCCCGGGTCATGAAGGCGCGGGCCCGTCAGGCAGAACGCTATCACCGCGATGGGATTTACACCAATGCGCAATTGAAACCACGCCATCTGAAGCAGTATTGTGCATTGGATCTCGCAGGGCGCGAATTGTTGGAACAGGCGATGTCACGTCTGGGGCTTTCAGCCCGAGCCCATGGAAGGATTCTGCGAGTAGCCAGAACTATTGCCGATCTGGCTGAGTCTGTTAGTATCGGTCCGTCGCATCTGGCCGAGGCTATTCAATATCGAAGTTTTGATCGACGGGTGGAGTGGTGAAAGAATCTCCCGTGCTCCATACGGCACGTGTCTTTGCCTGGTGGTTCATCGTGGGTGCCACCATGGCGCTGGCGGTGATTCTCCTGCAGGGAGGGATCCGCGAGGCGATGCAGGCACAAGGATCCGTGTGGGAATTGAAACTCGTGGAACTCTTAACGACCGTTTTGGGCGGTGGGTTGTTGGGTGGATGTATCGCGTTGATCCTGGATCGCATCAAGAAATCATAACGGGCACCTCAGGGGGCCGCGCAGCATAAGGAGCAGCACGCAATGGATATTGAAGTCGGCTCGAATCTGTATCGAAATTCAAATGGCATCATCGACATCGAAGGGGTGCCGCAGTTTGAAGTGGCGATTAAGGAACCGACGCGGGCATTGCTCGTGAACTTCGCGCTGTTCGATGACGTGGGGCGGATGATGGCTAAGGTGGTTGACAGCAATCTGACCTTCAATGAACGACGAGCCTATCAGCTCGCGAAGAGCCCCACGAGCGTATCGTTGAAACACGAGGAGTCGGGGACCGTCGTCTTTACGCTGGAATTGCGTGAGGGCAATCGGGTGGTCTTCAGCCGTGGCACCTTCCACACCATCAAGGGGCATCAGCTTGATGTGTCACAGACCGAATGGCGCATCGATAAGAAGCACTTCAGCGGCAAGGAAGCCGACATGCAGGGAGGCTCCGTGTTCCTGGGGTAGCCTCACAGCTCTGAGGAAGTTCTCTCGCTTCCCGACCGATGTCCCGGCGATGCCTTATGGCGCGACCGTCGGGACAATGATGATCTGGCCGTCTTTCAAATCGACCATTGCCGTATCGCCGTCCCGGAGCTCGCCCTTGATCAACTGGCGCGCCATCGGGGTTTCGATCTCCTGCTGAATGAGCCGCTTCAACGGTCTGGCTCCATAGACCGGGTCATAGCCACGCTGGCCAAGATTTGCCAAAGCCGCGGGTGTGACCGTCAACGTAATCCGTCGCTCCACCAACCGAGTGCGCAACCGCTCCAGCTGAATCTCCACAATCCTCGTCAGGTGCTCGTTCCCCAGGGCGTGGAAGACCACGATTTCATCCACTCGGTTCAAGAATTCAGGCCTGAAATGAGTCCGCAATTCGCCGGTCACTTGCGCCTTCATGGTGTCATAGGAGGCGCCGGCCTGTTGGGCTTCGAGGATATGCTGACTGCCGATGTTCGAGGTCATGATCAGTACGGTGTTTTTGAAATCCACGGTGCGACCTTGCGAATCGGTGAGCCGTCCGTCATCGAGTACTTGCAAGAGAATATTGAAGACGTCGTGGTGCGCCTTTTCAATTTCATCGAAGAGAATGACGGAGAACGGATGTCTCCGTACCGCTTCGGTGAGCTGACCGCCTTCTTCGTAGCCCACATAGCCGGGAGGCGCGCCGATCAGCCGAGCCACCGTGTGCTTCTCCATATATTCCGACATGTCGATGCGGATGAGATTGGACTCATCATCAAACAGTGTGGCTGAAAGCGCACGCGCCAGTTCCGTTTTGCCGACACCTGTCGGGCCCAGGAACAAAAATGAGCCGATCGGTCGATTGGGATCTTTGATGCCGGACCGCGCCCGTAAGACGGCGTCGGCCACCGCCGTCACGGCCTGTTCCTGACCCACGACGCGCGTATGGAGGAGTTCGTCCAGTTTCAGGAGTTTTTCCATTTCGCCTTCGACGAGGCGGGTGACGGGAATACCGGTCCATCGGCTGACGACGCCCGCAATGTCCTCTTCGTCGACTTCTTCTTTCAGCAGCCGGGTCTCATTTTGCTTCTTGCCGAGGGACTGCTGTTCCAGTTCCAGTTCTCGCTCAAGTCGCGGGAGTTCGCCGTACCGCAACTCGGCGACTTTATTCAGGTCGTAGGCTCGTTCAGATCGCTCAATCATCTGTTTGACTTCCTCGATGTGCTGACGGATCTTCCTCAGCTTGCTCACCGAGTTCTTCTCAGATTCCCAACGCGTTTTTAAAGCTCCGAGATCGCGATTCTTCTCGGTCAATTCTTTTTCGATAGATTGAAGGCGCGCCTTGCTGCCGGCGTCCGTTTCTTTTTTGAGCGCTTCCCGCTCGATTTCCAGTTGCAGCACTTTGCGGGAGACTTCATCGAGTTCGGCCGGTAAACTGTCAATTTCGGTTCGAAGGCGCGCGGCGGCCTCGTCGACCAGATCGATCGCCTTGTCCGGCAGAAACCGGTCGCCGATATATCGATTCGACAGCTTGGCTGCCGCCACGAGGGTCGCGTCTTTGATGCGGACGCCGTGATGCACTTCGTATCGCTCCTTCAGACCACGCAGGATCGAAATGGTGTCTTCCACGGAAGGCTGGTCCACGAGAACCGTTTGAAAGCGGCGCTCCAGCGCAGCATCTTTTTCGATATGTTTTCGATACTCGTCGAGAGTAGTGGCGCCGATGAGATGCATTTCTCCTCGCGCCAACATCGGCTTGAGTAGATTGGCAGCATCCATAGCGCCTTCTGCCGCACCGGCTCCGACGACGGTATGGAGCTCATCGATGAACAACAGGACCTGGCCCTGTGCGGCCTGGACTTCTTTGAGCACGGCTTTCAAACGCTCCTCAAATTCACCCCGAAACTTCGCGCCGGCTACCAGCGCCCCCATATCGAGCACCACCACGCGCTTTTGTTTGAGTCCTTCCGGCACATCACCTTTGACGATACGCTGCGCCAGACCCTCGACAATCGCCGTCTTGCCGACACCAGGTTCACCGATTAGGACGGGGTTATTCTTGGTGCGTCGTGACAGAATCTGGATGGTCCGCCGGATCTCCTCGTCGCGACCGATGACCGGATCCAACTTGCCCTGTCCGGCCAGCTTCGTGAGATCACGACCGTATTTTTCAAGAGCTTGGTACGTCCCTTCGGGATCTTGGCTCGTGACTCGTTGGTTGCCTCGCACCTGTTGCAACGCTGCGAGGAGGCGATCTCGCGTGAGGTTGAGCCGGCGAAACACACCGCCCTCTTCCACCATGGCCAAGACGATGTGTTCGACACTGAGGAATTCGTCACGCAACTCCTTCATCTGGTCTTCGGCTTTGGTCAGGAGGGCGCTTAGGCGCGGAGTCAGGTGGATTTGCCCTGGGGCGGCACCGGGGCCTTGCACTTGAGCCACTTTAGCGAGGGCTTGGTCCGCGGCTTGACGAACGGCGGCAGGAGACACTCCGGCCTGCTCAAATAACGATCCGGCGATGCCGCTCTCTTGCTCCAAGAGAGCCACGAGGAGGTGCTCGACATCAATGCCTTGGTGCCCGCGGCGCATGGCGAGGGCTGATGCGCTCTGCAGAGCCTCTTGAAGCTTGACGGTCATGCGGTTCATATCCATGTGGCTCTCTCCTGGATGGGTGTATCTATCTATGACAGGAACATAATCACAACGACTCGCAAGTCAATAGCGCACGCGCCATCACTTCTTGTTATTCTGTTAGAGACAGGGGGGCGTCATGCTGACTTGACCTCCCAAGGTGATCCAGATTATGGTCCGCCTCCGAACATAAACCACGTGCGCTATAAGCGAGGCCCCAAGACGGTGAGGCATGGCCTCTGCTGCGACCGGTATCCATGTCATTGATGACATCTATATTGCACCTCTATCGTGACGCGCTGCGCGCGACCGGCCGTTCCCTCATGCGTGGCTGGGTGGTCATTCTCGCAGTCATCGTCTTCACGCTGATCATGTGGTTTGCCGGCACGGTGGCTCGACCGCTAGGCATGGTTGGTGGATTCATCATGGGTGCGATGAATGCGCTCCTGATCGGTGCAACCCTGAGCCTGATCGCGCAAGCGATCCAGGGATTGCGAGGAATGACGGTCCATGATGTCCTCGATAGTATGGGACATTATTTCTGGGACGTGATCAGTGTAGGATTTGTCCTTTGGATTCCCACCATGCTCCTGGATACAAGTCTGCGCGCGAATCCAGACAGCCAGTTTCTGGTGACGGCCTGTCTGTTGCTGGTCTTTATTTTGCTCAATCCCGCGCCGGAAGTCATTTACCTGACAAGGCATGACTCACCCCTTGATGTGTTGAAGCGCAGCTATGATTTTGTCCTCGAGAACTGGATCGAATGGTTCTTACCCATGGCGCTGATCCTCGCTCCCTTAGGCCTCTCATTGTTCTTTCAACTGTCGAGCCGGCTGGGGCGGGGAGCGGGACTTGATTTTATTCAGCTGCTTCTCGTGCCCTTTACGGTGCTGACGGCTTGGCTGACCGACCTGGGGATTTCGGCCGAGCTCACAGGCAGCATGGCGCTGTTACTCACGCCGCCACTCACGGTCGGTATGCTCCTGTTTCGGGGCCATTTGTTTGTCGCTTTATCGGCCACATCCAGGCGGCAGCGATTGTACCAGTCGCAATTTCACGATTCCGCGCGCTGAGACAATCCCTGAGCGTTCGCTCTCTAAGCCTACTATTCGCATGAAATTTGGAACTTCTTGAGGGGATGCGCGAAGTAGTGTATGGCTTAACCTGCACTGCAAGTGCTCTGAGACACGTGCGTTTCAACTAGGGAGGATGCGCATCGTGCGCCTCTCGATTTTTTGGCGACTGGTTCTGACGTATCTCGTCATCATTGGGGTGATGACGGCCGTTAATCTCTACGCCTTATGGCAAATACGAACGTTGGCCGGGCTGAATACCGAAGTTGGCTCTCATCACCACCCGGAGATTGCCTCGGCAAAGCGGTTGCTGACGTCGTTTTATGAGCAAATTCAAAGTGAGAAGAAGTATGTAGCCGTGCCAGCGGCGACGTTCCTCGAACATTTCGACGAGGAAAGCAAAGAGTTTCAGCAGGTCTTGCACAGTTTGCTCACGCGGGACGCGCCCGAGTCGGAAATGCGGTTGATCAAGGAAGTGGCGCTCCTTCAGCAGGCGCATCTGGCCCTGTTCCATACGCAGCTGGCAAACCCAGCCGGCCAACAGTCGAAATCCGGGGAGGACTATGACGAGCGACGCAATGCCCTTGCCGGCAGGATCTCGTCCACCTTGCGGAAATACATCGGGTTGCACGAAGCCCGTATTGCGGTCGGGGTCGATGAGTCACGAGCCAGCTCGGTTCACGCAGAGTCCGTCACGCGGCAGTTAGTGCTGGTCGCACTGGTGTTCGGGCTCGGTTTGGCGGCAGTAGCAAGTTACAATATTCTCC
This sequence comes from Nitrospira sp., assembly GCA_040006855.1. Taxonomy (GTDB): domain Bacteria; phylum Nitrospirota; class Nitrospiria; order Nitrospirales; family Nitrospiraceae; genus Nitrospira_A. The sequence continues at coordinate 6,964 of JBDTWG010000014.1, read as the reverse complement.
GCCCCCTGCGTCGGCTGCAGGCGGTGATTCAGGAAATGGGACAGGGAAACTTTCGGGCGTCATTGGATAATCAGGCGCCGCGCGAACTTCGGGAGTTGGGCGACACGGTGAAGTGGATGGGCACCAAACTCCAGCAGCTCGACGATATCAAGAGCGAGTTTCTTGCCCATGTGTCGCATGAACTTCGCACGCCGATGGCTTCTATTCAGGAGGGAACGCATCTCATGCTCGATGAAATCCCAGGCCCCCTGACGCAGGACCAGCGGACGACATTACGCATCATGTCCGATAGCAGTCGCCGATTGATGTACCTCATTTCAACGATCTTAGATCTGTCGAAAATGGAGGCCGGCATGATGGAATATCGTTTTGCGCCGACAGATCTCAAGCGGGTTGCCGAGGTATCGGTCAACAAGATTCGGTTGCTGGCGGATGCCAAACACGTGCAATTCCTGGTTGACGCGCCGATCGAACGATACTGGGTCCGGGCGGACAGTTCGCGGATCGAGCAGGTACTGGACAATCTGCTGTCGAATGCGTTGAAGTACAGCCCGGAAGGAGCCGTGGTGAGGTTACACATGACGCCAGGTCGTGATGAAGGGCTGCTCTTTGTCGCGGTGATGGATGCAGGGCCAGGCATACCGGCGGAAGAGGTCCCCCATATTTTCGAGCGGTTTTATCAAGGCCGTACCAAAACCAGACATGCATCTGTCGGAAGCGGACTTGGGCTCGCCCTTGCAAAAAAAGTAGTGGAGGCCCATGGTGGCCGCATCTGGGTTGAGAGTGAAGCGGGAAAAGGAACGACGGTGCGGTTTATTCTCTGTCTGACGAAGCCTGGAGTGTTGGTGCAATGCAACCTCTAGGTAGCATCGGGATACTGCTTGCCCTGGGACTTTCGGCGGCGTGCACCACCCTTCCTGCCCCATCTCTTCAAATTCCGTATTTCTCCGCAGACGCCAACGACACTAAGGTCTTGCAGGGGGTGATACGTAAAGAGAGTCAGTTAGCTGTTAAATGTGCTGGCAAGCCCATTTGCGATCATGTATTCTTCACCCGCGCTTTGGCAGCCTTGTATGAAAGTCGGGAGTCGGCTATCCACTATTTTGAGAAGGTCATTGCCGTCGCTCCCAAAGGTCGGCTTGCTGCGTCAAGTCGACTGTGGTTGCAGTTGTTGCACGCCGGTGATGTGCCTGCCGATCAATCATGGATCCAGTCCATCTTGACGGGTCCTGCGACGGCCCGAACGCAGGCGCTTCTCTCGCAGACGGTCGAACAGACCGTCCACGACGTGCTTGATCGTGAGATGACGATTCAACAGTTGCGTGCCATACAAGACAGTGAGGCCCAATCCCTCGAGACGCTGCAGCGCGAACTCCAGGATCAAGAGAGGAAGACAGAACTCTTCAATTCTAGGCGGGAGGGCCCGCGGATGTCTGTCGAGCCTGCCACGCTACAAAACTTACAGCGACAACTTAGTGACCGCGATAAAAAGGTCGAAGAGCTAGCGAATCAGCTGGAAGCCCTCAAGCGTATCGATCAGGAAATGAGGGGAAAGACCCGTCCGATCAAACCTTCGTCTAATCTTTTTCCACCTCAATCGTCAGAACCACCCAAACCCTAAGGATCGTCATGGAGCAAGAACGTATTCTCGTTGTGGACGATGACGAAGGCCTATTGCATCTTCTGAAAATGCGGCTGTCGGCGATGGGTTTCTCAGTGACGCCCTGCACGGGTGGCCAGGATGCGATCATGGCCGCCCGCCAGGAAACGTTTGATATCGCAATCACTGATTTACGGCTGAGGGCCGAAGATGGACTGGCATTGACCGAGGAACTCCTGCACATACAACCGGGACTACCGGTTATTATTCTCACAGCGCACGGGAGCATTCCTAATGCAGTGGAGGCTATGCAACGGGGCGCCTTTGGCTATCTGACCAAGCCCTTTGATGACAAGGAATTGAAGGCCACCATTGACAAGGCATTGATTCAGCTCCGTATGACCCGCGAGATCCAGCGATTGAAATCGTTGGTAAAGGAGCTCTACGGCCTTGAAAATGTCATTGCCAGAAGTCCGGCTATGCAGCGGTTGTTTCAGCAAGTGGCTCAGATTGCCGATTCGGATGCGACCATTCTGCTGACGGGAGAAACGGGAACGGGCAAAGAAGTATTGGCTCGTGTGCTCCATGCCAATAGTCGTCGGTCGAAAGGGCCTTTCGTCGCATTAAATTGTGCTGCGATCAGCGAGGCCCTCTTTGAAAGTGAGTTGTTCGGCCATGTTCGTGGCGCGTTTACAAGTGCCGTAGCAGCGAAACGGGGACTCTTCCAAAGTGCGAACGGAGGGACTCTCTTCCTCGACGAAATTGCGGAAATGTCGTTGCCGATGCAGGTGAAACTGCTTCGAGCCGTGCAGGAACGAGAAGTGCGTGAGGTCGGAGCCGACTATACCACCAAAGTAGATGTGCGGATTATTACGGCCACCAACAAGGATCTTACCGAGGGCGTGAAGGCAGGGACGTTCCGTCATGACCTGTATTATCGTGTCTCGGTTGTTCCACTTGTCATTCCGCCATTGCGTGAACGCAAGGATGATATTCCGCTTCTTGCTCAACATTTCCTGAAACAAAGTGCAGAGCGCTCCAAAAAAGACGTGCGGGGATTTACATCAGCCGCTATGCATCGACTCATGGTCTACCCTTGGCCAGGCAATGTACGAGAGTTGGAGAACGCCGTCGAAAAAGCCGTGGTGATGTCGCGGCAGGACATGGTATTGCCCGATTTACTACCGACGGTCGGCGCCTCCGCAGATCTCGGGTTGAAGCCATTAACCGAGGCCAAGGAAGAGTTTGAGCGATCCTACCTACGAAATGTGCTTCAGATGACGGGGGGAAATATCTCCCGGGCGGCACAATTCGCCGGTCGTTATCGAGCTGATTTTTACAAGATGCTGAAGAAGTATGGCTTGCATCCATCTATGTTGAAGGAACGTGCGGAGGTTGAAGCCCAGGATTTAGAAGAAGCAGAAGAGGTCAAAGATATATAACTATCAATCTGGATGCAATGTGCACAAATGCTGTCCAATAATACGCTCCAATTTCTTGGCCGAGGCGTGCCGAATCTTTTTTATTTGAACACCAAAGTCTCGTCCACTGACCCATTGAACGATAGCCTGCTCGATCTCCAGCGGCAATTTTGCACCAGGAAGCTCCATTCGCAATGTGAGTGGCATGCCTACCCGGACCTGATGATCTCCTTGAATTCGCCAACCTCCCGATGAGATATCCCAGACCGTACCTTTCCCCAAAAAATCTTCGGAGAGATAGTATCCGGTACCACATAGTGTTACTCGTTGGTAAGTTCGAAGTTTAAAGTGCTTCGGCATGATCAGTGCTCCCCAGGTAAGGACTTAGCAGCCGTTTTGCTATTTTCCGTCATGACCCCATGGCTCTCATGACTTCAATACCTCCGGTCCAGACCGATGCGGCATTAGGGACAAGGCGCCTTCCCATGAAGTGTTCAAGCCGACGCTGTTGGTCATGAGAAGTGCAAATGAATTCGAGCCCGACTCGAATCCCATCGACCCATCGGACAGCAGCAAGGGAGACCTCTAACGGAGTCTGAGCGTCGGGCAAGAATAGTCGCAACTGAACATATTCTCCCCGCAATATTTTCTCGGAACTTTCCAAAAGACAGCCTGGCAGAGAAAGGTCGAGAATACGCCCTTCACCTATCGAGTTATCTCCGGCAAACATGACGGGGCATTCTACCTCTATTCGCTGACTGTATCTCGCTAGCATGATGCCTCCTTGGTTCCCTGACATTGATTCCTACTAGAGAGCGGAATCAATCTCGACTTCAACTGTATTCTACTAGCGGTCAGAGGCCCAGTCCCCAGAGTTGGTACCTCTTTAGAGGTGCGCCGTCGTATCTGCCCGTCACAAGATATTGAACAGAGGATAAAATTATAAGTTTGATCGTCATTTTGAAAGCCTTCAAGTTGTAGCCCTAGCCGCTATGTTGGGGTTTTACGATGCGGCCATTTGCAATCGTGTGTTGATGAAATGCGTGACTTCCAAGCATGCGCCAGAAGACCTGTCGACACATGAGCTCTGTGCAAGTTGGTGGCCGTTTCGGCTGGTAATGAACAGAACCATGCCTGACCTTCCCCCCAAAAACTAGACCATTGGCTAAGAAGTCCGACTGTGCTGAGATGGGGCCTACTGGAGGGGGCCATGATACGGAAACGGCACACAGAGGAACAAATCATCGCGGTGTTGAAGGATGCCCAAGCCTGCGTCAGTGTTCAGGATCTGTGTCGGAAGCATGGGATTTCTGACGCGGCGTTTTATAAGTGGCGGGCGAAGGATGCGGGGCTGGAAGTCAGCGACGTGAAGAAGCTGCGCCAGATGGAAGAGGAAAACCGGCGGTTGAAGCAGATGGTGGCGGAGCAAGCGCTGGACATTCAGGCCCTGAAAGCAATCACCGCAAAAAACTGGTAAGGCCCAGGGCGAAGCGAACGGCGGCGCAGTGGATGGCCGAGCGTTTTGGGCTGAGTTTGCATCAACCATTTAACCCGTAGTCAGACTCAGGAGAATAATCCGCTTAGGCGAATATCGATCTGGCATTCTGGGTCTCCCTAAATATATAGGAAAATGGACCGGGCGTTTCGTTGGATCTGCGCGTCAAACTAGCGGAATGGGCGAGATAGCGATATGTGGTAGTAAAACGGTGGTAAAGGGTACTCGTGTGGACTTTCCTCTATTCCCTCTGTCGAATATTCTGATAATCCTACGTATATTGTGGAGCTGGCGAAAGGAATCGAACCTTCAACCTGCGGTTTACAAAACCGCTGCTCTGCCAATTGAGCTACGCCAGCTTACCTGACCTCCAAAATTAGGATCCCACCGGATTGGTCGTAGAGAAAGAATTCTGAACCCTACAATTCTTCTGCTGACCTGTCAAGATGCACTTCTTCGCGGACAACTGCGACGGGCAGTCCTCGGAGTCTGATAATCACGCCGCACTTAGTTTTACTTGAATAAAGTTTGAATTACCAATAAGCTGAATTTATTCCAAGGGCTTCTATAATTATTGGTTTTGCTGCTGGGAGCCCGGGTCAGTCTGTTTGATCGAGCATGTTTTCCTCGGGCCTGAGAGAGGGGTGCCATATATGAGTCAGTCGCACATTCTCGTAATCGATGATGACCCTGCTGTCCGACAGGTCCTGTCGGAAACGCTGGTCAATGAAGGGCATCAAGTGACCCTGGTATCCAGCGGTTTGGAGGGTGTGGAGGCTGTCAAGGATCAGCCGGTACATGTGGTGTTGACCGATCTGCAGATGCCGGGCATCGACGGTCTGGAAACCATCGATCGGATCTCCAAGGTCGACTCCAAGATCATCGCGATTGTGATGACGGGTTACGGAACGATCGACTATGCGGTGCGAGCCATGAAAGCCGGCGCGTTTGATTTCATTACCAAGCCCTTCGAGCCCGATACGGTGGCCGTGGTCGTCAAAAAGGCTTTGGACATTTACAAGCTGAAACAAGAGAACCATCTCCTTCGAAAAGCCGTACGGGATCAGTATCGTCTGGAACATTTGGTGGGGACCAGCGCGCCGATGCGCATGGTGCTGGATTTCGTTGAAAAGGTCGCCGACAGTGACAGCACGGTGTTGATCGAGGGCGAGAGCGGGACCGGGAAGGAATTGATCGCCAGGATGCTGCACTTCAATAGCATGCGGCGAGATCGCCCCCTGGTACCGGTCAACTGCGGCGCGATTCCCGAAACACTGCTGGAGTCCGAATTATTTGGCCATGAAAAAGGAGCGTTCACAGGAGCGGCCCACACCAGGCTCGGACGTTTCGAACTAGCTCATGGCGGAACCATTTTTCTGGATGAAGTCGGCGAAATGAGTTTGCCGCTGCAAGTGAAATTGCTTCGAGTATTACAAGAACGGTGTTTCGAGCGGGTTGGGGGCACGCGAACGATCAATGTGGATGTCAGGATTATCGCGGCTACAAATCAAGACTTGGCGCTTGCCGTGCAGGAACGGCGATTTCGACAGGATTTGTACTATCGACTCCACGTAATTCCCATCCACATTCCCCCCCTGCGAGAACGACGCAGTGATATTCCGCTCCTCGTCAACCACTTCATCGCTCAGTTCAATCAACTGCGCCGGACCGAGATTCTCGGCATGGAGCCGGAAGCATTGGCGCGCATGACAGAAGAGGAATGGCCGGGAAATATCCGGGAACTGGAGAATATGATCGAACGCCTGGCGGTCTTGAAGAAGAAGGGCTGGATTACTGTCAGCGATCTGCCCGAGAGCCCACTCAAGATGACTGCGGGAAAGACAAGCGAGGCGCCGGAGCATTTCATTCGCTTTTCCGAAGATGGGATTAACCTGACCAAGGAACTCGAACATTACGAAAACCGACTCATTGGCGAAGCTCTGCGCAAGGCCAACGGAATTACCAGCCGAGCTGCACAACTGTTACAGGTCAATCGCACGACATTGGTCGAAAAGTTAAAACGCAAAGGGTTTGACCCCAAGAGTCACGGGTACTCGATTCAAAACTAGCTTGGCCCACATCCCCGCCCCGCAACTTGTCAAATTCTTGACCGGCTTACTCAAAAGCTTGTTGTAGTTTCTGACACCACCCGTCGATAGCCATGTCCAACTTCCCTATTTGGGGACGTGATGACGCTATTTGATGAATTCCCAAAGGGGCATGAGACTTGCTGATTTGCCCCCTCTGTGCATCGCTCATCTTTGATACAACGACTATCATGGTTCGCAGCGCTACTCCCACTTGTGCTGAGCGGCCTTGTATCGGTCGGCTTCGCTTCAGCGGGGGCCGCCGATGGACAGTCGACGCCGCGGCAAGATCTGCCAACCACACTACCCGAACCTCCTGAGCTGGTACGCGGTGTCTTGCCCGATCCAGGCCCCCGTTTCG
>JBDTWG010000013.1:0-22088 GCA_040006855.1 Nitrospira sp. | reverse complement strand
AAGCAACAGACGATACTCCGCGCGCGAGGTGAACATGCGATAGGGTTCTCTTGCGTCTTTGGTGATCAAATCATCAATCAACACGCCAATATAGGCCTGTGAACGCTCGAGAACGAGAGGCTGATCGCCACGCAGCTTTAACGCCGCATTGATGCCAGCCATGATCCCTTGGGCGCCGGCCTCTTCGTACCCAGACGTTCCATTGATCTGACCAGCATGATAGAGTCCCTCGACTAATTTGGTCTCCAGGGTATTGTGTAGTTGACGAGGAGGGAAGAAATCATATTCAACCGCATAACCCGGCTTCAAAATTCTGGCCTGCTCGAGACCAGGAATGGTCTTGAGAATGGCAGCCTGCACATCGACGGGCAAACTGGTTGAGATCCCATTCGGGTAAAACTCGTTAGTGTCTAACCCTTCAGGCTCGATAAAAATTTGGTGACGATCTTTGTCGGCAAATCTGACCACCTTATCTTCTATGGATGGACAATAGCGCGGACCAACCGAATCGATGATTCCACTGAATAACGGCGATCTGTCTATATTTTTAGCAATAATTTCATGCGTTTGCGTATTCGTATACGTTAAATGGCAGGGCACCTGCGGCAACGGAATACGTTTAGTTCGATAGGAAAATGGGAGGGGCGGGTCATCGCCAGGTTGCGGAATCATGACGGAAAAATCGATCGAATCTCGATCGAGCCTGGGAGGGGTCCCGGTCTTGAGCCTCCCGACTTCAAAACCAAAGTCCCGCATACAATCGGACAGATGTTCTGCGGAGGCTTCTCCCGCGCGTCCGGCAGGAAAATGGTTCAGACCGATATGAATCAGCCCCTTCAGAAACGTGCCCGAAGTAAGCACGACGGCCCTCGCCTGAATATGTCGCCCCCCATCAGTCACCACGCCGGTCACTGCTCCGGCCTGGGTCTGGATACGGTCGACCGTGCCACACATGATTTCTAGTCCAGGCTGCGCGCGAAGCGTGAGTTGCATGACCTCCCGATAGATTTTCTTGTCACATTGCGCGCGTAAGGCACGAACCGCCGGCCCCTTGCTGGTATTGATCATGCGAAACTGAATACCCGCCTGGTCCGTATTCCGCGCCATTTCCCCACCCAGGGCGTCGATTTCTTTGACCAAGTGGCCTTTTGCAATGCCCCCGATGGCGGGATTGCACGACATCTGGGCAATACGGTCCGGATCCATGGTCAGCAATAGCGTGCGTGCCCCCATGCGAGCCGCCGCCAGCGCCGCTTCACACCCCGCATGCCCGCCACCGACGACAATTACGTCACATTGTTCACTCACGGCCAGAGTCCTTTCATTTCCCGATGCAAAACTCCGCGAAGATTCGCTCCAGAATTTCATCGGTGGTGATGACACCCGTGATCTCGCCTAAGGCATCTGCCGCAATGCGAAGATCCATGGCAACCAACTCGCCAGCGCGTCCGGCCTCGACCGAGCGTCGGGCTTCCTCGACACCCTGCAACGCACGTTCAAGCGCCGCGGCATGACGGAGATTTGTCACGAGGACACTGTCCTGTGACTCCAACAAGCTTGGCGTCAGTCGGCTGCGGATGGCCTTCCGCAAGCCCTCCAGCCCGATCTGCATTGTGGCCGAAATGTCGATGACGTCCGCGCTGGTTGGACAGGCGCACACAAGCGCTTCCTTCACAAGTCTCCTGGGCAGATCACACTTATTGATGACCAGCAAGGCTTGCGCCGCCTCTTGACGAGCCAGCAAGACTCGATCGCATTCCGACAAGGGCTGCGACCCGTCTAATAAAATGAGGGCGAGGTCCGCTTCCTCCCACGCAAGGTGGCTGCGGCGAATCCCCTCGGCCTCGACCGGATCGTCAGTTGACCGGATGCCCGCAGTATCGAACAATCGCACCGGAATGCCGTCTATACTGACGACCTCTTCGAGCATGTCTCGCGTCGTGCCGGGAACCGGCGTGACAATGGCACGTTCAGTTTTCAGTAAGGCGTTCATCAAACTGGACTTGCCGACATTCGGACGGCCGAGGATCGCCACGGCAGCCCCCTCCCTCCAAATGCGGCCCTCCTCGCCTGACCGGACCAATCGGCGCAGTCTGGCTGTAGTCCCTTCAAGCAGTCGCATCAGTTCGTCCTGCTGCACAAACGTGATGTCCTCTTCCGCAAAGTCCAGCGCCGCCTCGATATGCGCGAGTGCCACGACCAATGCGGAGCGCGTCGCCTCCACCTCCTGTGATAATTCGCCCCGCCGCTGCGATTGGGCAATCGCCAGGCTACGTGCGGTCTTCGCGCGAATGGTATCAAGTACCGCTTCGGCCTGCGCGAGATCTAACCGGCCATTGAGAAACGCTCGTTTGGTAAATTCCCCCGGCGCGGCCAGCCGGGCTCCCGCGGACATCAAGGTCCGGCACAGCTGATCAAGGATGACCGGACCGCCATGGCACTGGACCTCGACGACATCCTCTCCCGTGAAAGAATGCGGCCGTCTCATTACGACCACCAGCGCCTCATCGATGAATGCATGTGAAGGCGCGTCAGGATCGATCGGAAAAGGTGAGGCCATCGTCCGTGAGAAGACATCAGCCAAGCCCATCGTACGGGGCCGAAGAGCCTGAAGCGATGTGCCTGATCGGAGACGAACGACGTGGGAGGCGAGGTCGAGAGCACGAGGCCCGCTGATGCGAACCACGCCGATCCCCCCTTCGCCGGGAGGAGTCGCAATGGCACAGATCGTATCATCCAGCGCGTCATGCATGACGCACCCAGTGAGGTGGCATTACTCGGCCGGGCTATTTCGCCGCTTGCCGTTACTCTTTTGCTCTTTGGATTCGTCAATGACCGTGACGTCACCTTGCGCGGCAGCAACCTGCCACTTCTTCGCAAAGAGACGTTCGGTCACCACCTGCTGCGTGATCGTGAGGACGTTGTTGGTCAACCAGTAGAGGACCAATCCAGCAGGAAAGTTCACGAACAGGAAAGTCATGAATACGGGCAAGAACAACATGATTTTCGCTTGCGTTGGGTCCATCGTCGTCGGGGTAATCTTCTGCTGAATGACCATCGTGGCGCCCATAATGATCGGGAGGACGTAATAGGGGTCTTGCACGGACAGGTCCTTGATCCAGAGCATGAAGGGCGCTTGCCGGAGATCGATCGTCATATACAAAATATTGAACAGCGCGACAAAGACCGGCATCTGAAGGACCATCGGCAGACACCCACCGACCGGATTCACCTTATGGTCTTTGTACAGCTTGATCAGTTCTTTGTTCAGCCGCTCACGATCATCCTTGAGCTTCGTCTGCAAAGCCAAGACCTTCGGTTGGATCACCTGCATTTGCTTCATTGACTTGTAGCTTTTGTACTGAAGCGGGACGAACATCAACTTGATCGACATGGTTAAGAGAATGATCGTAATCCCGTAGTTGTGCGTAAATTCGTAGAGAAAGCGCAACACATAGAAGATCGGCTTAGCCACAGCCTTGACCAAACCCCAGCTTCCAAACACAAACCAGCCAAAGTCGATCGTATCCTCCAACCCGACATTCAATAATTTGAGCGTGTCGTATTCTTTAGGCCCGGCATAGAGCTGCATCGCCATCGTCGACCCGTTCGCCGGTGCGGCGAAACGGACGCCGGCCGACACCAACTTGTCCCCTTCCTTCTTGGCGAGTGCAGCGGAGGCCTTCTGAGGCATCAGCACGCTGAGGAAATACTTATCCTGAATCGCCGACCACTTCACATCGCCCTTGCGCTCCGCCTCGCCGTCAGGCGTTTCCTTCAGAACCTTGTCATCGACCAGGGAAGCTGATCCCATGAGTCCAATGAACCCTTCGCCCCATTCTACAATGCCAAAATTGGTGCCGAGAGTCACATCGACCGGAGTGGTCAACCCTTGGGTCCGGATGGCAATGTCCACCACATACGTCCCATGGTGAAACGTGAGTTCCTTTTCGACGTCAACATTTCGCTGGGCGTCATGGTACCGGAAGGTGACATGTCCGATAGGGTGCGCACTATCGAGCTGCGACACATCTTGGGTGACATGGTAGAGGGCCGTATCAAGGTCACTGGTGAGCGCCTGATCATTCGTCATCACACTGAGGGGGCCTTTGAACCTTCCACCGCTATAGACCAGCTGCACGGGCTGCGCGCCCTGCTCGCCAGGCGTGGTATATCTCTTCAGCTCCCAGGATTTGAGCACCGCCCCGCGATTACTGAACTTCGCACGAAACAGCTCTGTATTGATCTCGACTGTCTGTTCCTCGCTGGCAGATAGGGCATCAGCCCGAGTGATGGCAGCAGAATCAGGCGTTCCCACAGATGAGACGTTGGATGGATTTGCAGACTTCGCCGAATCCCCCTGACGCTCTGTGGCCTTGCCAACGGAGACCGCGCGGTCTGCCGTGGAGGCCTCTTGCGTGGGTTCAGGAGGCGGCACCAATCCCATGCCTTTGAGCAAGAAGTCATAGCCGATGATCACGGCCAGTGACACGATCAGGAAGACGATGACGCGTTTTTCCATGAAGCCTACGTGTTGGATGGAAGCTAAGAAGTTGTTGCCACGCCTGTTACCGTACTGGGTCAAACCCGCCGGGGTGGAAGGGATGACATTTCAGCAGGCGCCACCCTGCCATCATGATCCCCCTCACCACTCCATGCCGCTCGATGGCATCTTGCGCGTACATGGAACAGGTAGGATGGAATCGGCATGCAGGTCCCAGCAACGGCGACACGCAGGCTCGGTAGGCCATCAAGAGCACGATGCACAGTCGCCTCAACACGCGGGTTCCCCAAAACGGGCTAACCGCTGTCTTTGTAATGTGCTTCGCCATATGTTCTTCAGCTCCGCAAAAGGCAGAGTTAGACATTCTCGTTTCGGAAATACAAGAAATGCGTACCCCGGGCTTAATGCTGGGCGGACCGAACGACCCAACTCACGAAAAAGACGCTTCGCCCGATTCCGAGAAACTGCTGTGCCGAACCGCCGCCCAATCACAATCCCCATCATTGCATCCTGGGATATGTCTGGACAAACCTGGAGATTGAACAATCCAGTGGAAACTCGTCGCCCCATCTTTTTGATGTGCTGGATATCACGGCTACGCTTCAAAAAGAACGGCACCGGCCCTTGACCCATCAACAACCCGCCTGCCTGTCACTGGGGCTAGACTGCCCCAGAAAATCAAGGACCTCTCGTGCAAGGCCTGACTAAGCCACTAAAGGCCTTGTCGCGCCATATTACCCGCTACAGTCAGGACTATGTGACGGTACCCACGCAAGGGCCACCATCCACCACCTGGATGTTCGCCTACATGCAGATTGCGTAGCGGCAGGGAAAATCAGACGGTGAGGCGAGCGCGGCCTTTGGCCCTACGACGAGCGATAACTTTTCGCCCATTCTTGGTGCTCATGCGCTTCCGAAATCCATGCTCCCGCTTGCGCTTGAGATTCGAGGGCTGTTTAAAAGTGAACGACATTGCGCACTCCTTCTCGAGAGATCAATTTTCAATGAAGAGGCCGCATTATAGGGGCGTACACGCAGGGTGTCAATCAACCCTCGTCCTCGGGCAGCCGACAAACTGTTCACCCGAAGACCTCAAAGAGCACCACATTTTCACTTGGATCTAGCGGACATAAAGATGAAGAACCGCATTCCATAGAGAAATTTTTGAGGCACTCTTGCCCGGTCGTGACAAACATGCCACAGAAGGACGCCACTGATGCCATTCGTCATTTTGATCTAAGCGATTGTTCTCGAAAGAAAATATCCATACAGCACCCAAGTCGCACGGCTGGCACCTACATTGCGTTAGCTATGCCTGGTATTGAGGGCCAAGATGCTGCTTCGCGTGAAATCTTGGGGGAACGATGACGATAGGTATTGGAATGCGAAACCCCGTTATGACGGGCACGCTGGCATCACACAGCCCAGGGTTCCAAAAGACGAGAAGAGCTCGCTGAACTGCCGCTCTGCAAGATAGAATACGATCATGACGAGACCCCCGAATCCAATATGCCGCACGCTCACGAGTCTAGCCCTCGCAGGAATTCTGTCGACGAGTCTGGGCGGATGCGTGGAAACGGTTCCCGACGAGCTGGTTGAGGCCATCGAAAGTCTTGACCGTGACTTGGTGACGCTACGAGCCGCAGACAGCAGTCCCGAAGGGTACTCGAAATTCAACCGCCAATGGATTGCATTACGGACTCGCGTGCAATCCGAAGAGAATATCGTTCGTTGGCCCTGGGAAGAAAATGAGCTCGAGACAGAGTTGGAATCGCTTCAGGCGGAAGGGACGCAGCTTGTCGCAGCCGTTAACACACGCCTTCAGGCGCAGCGTGCCTCCGTCGAGACAAAGCTGGCGAAGGTGGAGCAGCGGCTGCGACTACTGAATACCCGCGTGGGGGATATTGGAAGCCGTGTGATGCTCGGTGAACATCCTGTCGAAACGGAATTGCTCGTGAGACAAGCCCGCCTGTTCCTGGAACAGGGGCAGTTTGAGCAGGCAGTTCAGGCTTCAGACCGGGCCGGAAAAATTCTTCTCACGCAAACTGCGTTACTCACCAATGAATTGGGTCGTTACGCAGATGACGACCTCATTGCGGCTTGGAGAGAGTCTGCCCAACGAACCATCGAATGGTCCCGGATGCATCGGGCACAATCGATCGTCATCAGCAAGGCCGACCGAGTTCTCTCACTCTACAAGAATGGTCGAAAAGTTTTGACTTATCCGATCCGACTAGGTTCGAGGGGAATTCGAGCCAAGCAGCATTATGGAGATGGTGCCACCCCCGAAGGAGAATATCGCATTCATCGCAAGCGAGGATCTGGACAAACACCTTACTTCCGCGCCCTTCTCCTCGATTACCCCAATGCCGACGATCGCCGACGCTTCGAAGAGGCGCAAAAGGCAGGGTTGATTCCAAAGAGCCAACCCATGCCGGGGCTTATCCAGCTGCATGGCACAGCCCAGGGCATCACGGACCAACCATTCGGGAGCATCCTCCTGGACAACCCTCACATTGCCAAGCTGTTTGACCAAGTGTCAGTCGGAACGCCGGTCACGATCGTCGGCGCATTGGAATCGCACAATTCGGTTTCTCTGGTATTGGCCGACTTAGGTGATCAGGAAGAAGAAACCTGAACACACCAGCCCTGCCTGCCATCCCGCAACTCTACGGCGCTGTCGCTCGATTGATAGACACCATTCCTCATCTATCACCGACACGGTCTTCAACCATCTCCCTGTTTGCCTTTTTGAATTGTCGAACCTAAGATACGGATCGGACCAGTTGCATCGATTCGTTCCTTCACCCATGGAAGAGAGCGTGCTATGCCAACCCGCCCCAACGCATCTCAGATTCTGGACAACAACGGCATCCGTCGGACACTCGACGACCTCGCAAGCAGCCATGCCATCGAGCGTATGTGGACAAGGGACCATACCCTTTGGAAGCCTGATCCGACGGAGATCGAAAACCGGCTCGGTTGGCTAACCGTTCTCGACCATATGCAAGACGGGCTGGCTGACCTCCGCTCTTTTGCACAAGCGTCCCGCGAGGCCTCCACTACTGACGTCGTTCTCCTGGGAATGGGAGGAAGCAGTCTGGGACCTGAAGTCCTTCGCTGCACCTTTGGCTCCTCAAAGGGCTCACCTCGGCTCTGGGTGTTGGATTCAACCGTACCGGGCTGGGTGCGCCAAGTCACCACCGCGATTCAACCAGCGCGGACACTGTTCCTCGTCGCGAGCAAATCCGGCGGAACCATCGAAGTCATGTCTCTCTTCGCCCACTTTTGGGAGCTCGTACAGCGCACCAAGGGTAATCGCGGCGGCGCTCAGTTTGTGGCCATTACGGATCCGGGGACGGAGCTCGAGCAGCTTGCGCGCGAGCGCGGATTTTGGCGCACCTTTACCAATCCCCCGGACATCGGTGGACGATATTCCGTCCTGTCATATTTTGGTTTAGTGCCTGCCGCCCTACTTGGACTGGATGTGGGCAAAATCCTCGCGAGAGCCCTCGCGATGCGGGAAGCCTGCCGAAAGCCATCGCCGGTGAAGCAGAATCCCGGCGCAGCGCTTGGCGCCATGATGGGAACCATGGTCCGAGCCGGTCGGGACAAGCTGACCCTCATCATGTCCCCGGCAATCAACTCCTTCGGACTGTGGGTGGAGCAACTACTCGCTGAAAGTACCGGCAAGGAAGGGACCGGCCTCATCCCCATTGCGGGCGAGCCCCTCGCGACGCCAAAAGCCTACGGAACAGACCGGGTCTTTGTGTACCTTCGACTGAAAGGCGATCGCAATACGTCGCTGGATCGATCCGCAACCGCCCTGCAACGTGCCGGACATCCTGTCCTTCGCCTGGACTTGGCGGATCGTTACGATCTCGGAGGCGAGTTCTTCCGCTGGGAGTTTGCGACCGCCATTGCGGGACACACGCTCGGCATCCATCCCTTCGATCAACCTAACGTACAGGAAAGCAAAGACAATACGGGTCGGGTCCTAAAAGAAGTGGAAACACAGGGAGCCTTGCCCCCAGTAGCGGCGTGCACACCCAAGCAGGCCTTGACCCAATTGCTCGAACAGGCGGCACCGAACCGCTATCTCTCGATTCTGGCGTATACCACTCCGTCACCTCAAATGGAAGCCGCTCTCCGAGCCCTGCGAAAAGCGGTCATGCTCCGGCATCACCTCGCCACTACGGCAGGTTATGGCCCTCGCTATTTACATTCCACCGGGCAGCTACACAAGGGGGGTCCAAACAGCGGGCTCTTCCTCGAACTGGTCGATGCGATGAAGCCGGATCTGCCGGTCCCAGGGAAATTCTATACGTTCGGCACTCTGGCCCAGGCCCAAGCCATCGGCGATCTTCAATCTCTACACACGCACCAACGCCCGGCTTCCCATATCGCGCTGGGACGAGATCCCGTGAGTACGATTCGTAGTCTGGTGGCGCTGCTCACTCCCACCAAAGCCGGCAGTCGCAAGCCCGACGCAAAAAAACGGCCAGCACTCAAACACCGCGCCCACCGTTAATATGTCGCGCGCTCCGGAACTCCACATTTTCCCAGACCCTCAGGAGCTTGCCATAAAAGCCGCGGACTTCGTCCTGTGGTCTGGTGAACAAGCGATTGCGGGCCGCGGGCGTTTTGTAGTGGCCCTATCGGGCGGCTCAACCCCGAGAGCGCTCTATTCAATTTTGGCGAGGCCGAGCTTTGCGCAGCGGTTGGACTGGAGCAAAGTGCACTTTCTGTTCGGCGATGAGCGTGGCGTCCCGCCCTCGCATCCTGATAGTAACTTCGCCATGGCCAACGAGGTGTTATTCACCCCGTTACGTATCTCTCCCACGCAGATCCATCGGATGCGAGGCGACGAGCAACCTGAAACGGCGGCTGCGCAGTATGAGGACACCCTCCGTCGTCTGACCGCCACTGCGCCAGGACAATGGCCGGTGTTGGACCTCGTGTTGCTTGGAATGGGCGACGACGGCCACACCGCATCGCTGTTTCCTGGGACGGCCTCGCTGACAGAACGTACACGTTGGGTGGTCCCGAGCGTCGCCCCGCAAGGCACGCGATCACGACTGACCCTGACCCTAGGTGTGATCAATCATGCGAGTGTGATACTGTTCCTCGTCACCGGCCTGAATAAAGCGCACATCCTACGACGCGTAATTGAACGGCCCCCAATGGATCCCGTTCTGTATCCCGCGGAATTAGTCCAGCCGGAAAGCGGACGATTGCTGTGGTATCTAGATCAGGCCGCCGCATCTGAGTTGTCTCTATCCGTGCAAGATTTATCATCGCGATGAGGGTTTCATGATTTTGGCAGGCGATATCGGCGGTACGAAAACTAATCTGGCGCTCTTCGAATGGACCACCGATCGGATTGAACCGGTGCATGCCGACAGTTTTCACAGCGCGGACTACACTGCCCTAGAGGAGATCGTAGAAGAGTTCCTCAGCACCCTTCCACCCAAGACTTCCCCCGAGGACGAACCAGTCGATGAGGTTGCCGACGAGGACAGGAGTGAGGATGAGCGCACGGACACACCGACGCCGCCGCCCGAGCCCATCACATTAACGGCGGCCTGCTTCGGCGTGGCCGGACCAGTCATCGATAACCGCTGCCGCACAACCAATCTCCCCTGGGTTGTCGATGGAAGTGTGCTCGCACAACGGTTCGACATTGCCCACGTGCAGCTGCTTAACGATTTGGAAGCCACCGCCTACGGCCTCCTCCTTCTGCGTCCCGATGAAGTGGTCGTGCTGAACGCCGGCGCTCCACCCAAGAAAAAACAGGCCTTGGCCCTGATCGCGGCGGGAACCGGACTCGGCGAATGTATTCTCTACTGGGATGGTGCCCGCTATCGCCCCATGCCATCGGAAGGCGGACATGCAGACTTTGCGCCGAACAGTGATAGCGAGATCGAACTACTTCGCCATCTGCGCGGCAGCTATCTCCATGTCAGCTATGAACGCATCGTCTCTGGCCCCGGCCTGCATGCTGTCTACGAATATCTGCGTGACACCAAGAAAAATGAACCAACGTGGCTGGCGGAAAAGATCAAGGTCGGCGATCCCGCCGCTGAGATTGCTGAGGCTGGCCTCAATGGGCAAACCGAGATCGCCAAACAGGCCCTGGACATGTTCGCGTCGATTTACGGGGCCGAGGCCGGCAACCTGGCGCTCAAGGGGCTGACGTTAGACGGCGTGTATGTGGCCGGAGGCATTGCGCCGAAACTGCTCAAAAAACTGCAGGACGGTTCCTTCATGCGCGGCTTCACGAATAAAGGCCGTTACAAACGGTTGATGAACCAGATTCCCGTGAGAGTCGTGACCAACGACAAAACCGCGCTGCTCGGTGCGGCATCTGTGGCCGCCCAACTGGCACTACCCATTTCATCATGACGCCAAAGTCCGATCTCGACTTCCAGAAGCGGCAGGCGGCGCTAAAAGCGACTGACTATGTCAGCGACGGCATGGTCGTCGGGCTTGGCACCGGCACGACCGCGAAACACCTGATTATCGCACTTGGTGAACGCGTGCGCACGGGACTGAAGATCCAGGCCGTACCGACCTCCCACGATACTGCCGCGCTTGCGAGACAATCCGGCATTCCCCTCATCGAGTCCGACAATGCCTGGACGATCGATGTCGCCATCGATGGAGCCGACCAAGTCGATCCCCGCTTCAATCTAGTGAAAGGGGGCGGAGGCGCGCTGCTCAAGGAAAAAATTGTGGCCGCAGCAGCCAAACAATTTGTCGTCATGGTTGATCACACAAAGCTGGTCCCGGCATTGGGTGGCAGTTTCCCTTTGCCGATTGAAGTCGTTCCCTTCGCATGGGGCAACACCGCGCGCCACATCGAACGCGTATCAGGAGGAACCGCGGTCCTGCGCGAACGCCATGGGGTGGTGTTTCAGACCGAGGCGGGACACGTGATCCTTGACCTGCATATGCCGACGATTGATGACCCGGCCAGGCTTGAGATCGCGCTCAATCAAATTCCCGGTATCGTCGAAACCGGATTGTTTATCGGACGAACGAGCATCTTAATCGTCGGCCATGCGCAGGGCGTCGACGTCACACCTGCATCGGAGTCATGAGTGGCGAGCGCGCCGGCTCTCCGTTGTCACGCCGGCAGACCGCCTTCCTTACCGCACGCCTCATCACCAAGGCCGCTGTGTGGTTGGGTGCCTGGACGATCACGGAACCAGCCTTCTTCGCAGCCGCCGCGTGGAGGTATGCAATACTGACCGCTAACCCTAGACGACCCATAAAGAACATCATGCCATCATCAACGACGCCTCAAGATCCGTACCGACTTCCACGCCATACCATTCCTACTCACTACGACTTGCGAATCGAGCCCGACCTTTCTTCCCACTCGTTCACAGGCCACGAGGTCGTGACGCTGACGGTGGCCGAACCCACCGCTGAGATCGTGATGAATGCCACGGAGCTGGAGGTGTCGTCCGCCATGTTATCCGGCGAAACGGGATCGCCACGCAACGGAACCGTGCATGTGGACGAAGAACTCCAGCGATGCCGCATCAGCTTTCCGTCAGTTGTCCCACCTGGTAAATGGAAGCTGACCTTGGCCTTTCACGGGACGTTGAATGACAAGCTGCGCGGCTTCTATCGCAGCAGCTACAAGGATGAACAGGGCGTCGCACACAACTTGGCGGCCACGCAATTTGAGGCGACAGACGCGCGGCGGGCTTTCCCCTGCTGGGACGAGCCCCAGTTCAAAGCGGTCTTTGCCGTCACCCTGGCAATCGATCCCACCCTGACAGCCATCTCGAATGCCCGGATCGTGGACGATCGACAAGAAGGCGGGAAGCGGGTCCTTCGGTTCGCCGAGTCTATGAAGATGTCCACGTATCTGGTGGCCTTCATCGTCGGTCGACTTGAATCGACGGCGCCGATCCTGGCGGAAGGTACACCGGTGCGCATCTGGTCGGTTCCGGGCAAGCAACATCTCACGGCATTCGGTCACGACATCGCCGTGTATTCCCTGAACTTCCTGGCCGCCTATTACGGCATCCCCTATCCCGGCGACAAACTCGATCTGATCGCCATTCCCGATTTCGCCTCGGGGGCGATGGAAAACTTGGGCGCAATTACATTTCGTGAAACCGCCTTGCTCCTTGATCAACGAACCGCAACCCATACGGAACAGGGACGCATAGCAGACGTGGTGGCCCATGAGAATGCCCACATGTGGTTCGGTGATCTCGTGACAATGGCCTGGTGGAATGGGCTCTGGCTGAACGAAGCCTTCGCCACGTTCATGGAAATGCTGGTCGTCGATGCGTGGAAACCGGAGTGGGAACGCTGGACCGCCTTTGGAATGTCTCGCGCCGCTGCCTTGTCGGTGGATGGGCTTGTCAGCACCAGGCCGATTGAATTCCCCGTTCGGGCGCCCAAGGAAGCCGAAGCGATGTTCGACGTGTTGACTTACGAGAAGGGGGCCTCCGTCCTGCGCATGCTGGAGCAGCATATCGGTCCGACGGCCTTCCGAGACGGCGTCCGCCACTATCTGACGACCCATGCCTATGGGAACGCAGAAACGACGGATCTATGGGTCTCCCTGGGCCAGGCGGCGCAGCAGGATGTTCCGGCGCTCATGGACGAATGGATCTTTTCGCCGGGATACCCTTTGGTCACACTGCAGGCCGATTCTCCCTACGCGCTGACGCTCACCCAGCACCGCTTCGCATATGCGGAGGATGCTTCGACGACGTCCCCTGGAGCGGACACGCAGCGCTGGCACATTCCCATACAGCTACGCGTCACCACAGTCCAGGGGGTCGAAACTCATCGCGTGCTGCTGAGTGAGCAAGAGAACCGCATTCCCCTGCCGAAGGATTGGACATCCGTGCTGGCGAATGAGGGTGGGCACGGGTTCTACCGCGTTCGCTACAGCACAGACTTACTCGCCAAGTTGCAACAGACCGGTCTACATGCCCTGGCACCAGTCGAGCGATTCAATCTGCTGAACGACACGTGGGCGTCCACTATCGCCGGCATGGTGTCGCCCGCTGACTATGTAGCCTTGACCGAACACTTTCGTAACGAAAAAGATCCCCATGTCTGGGCAGTAATGCTGGGATCATTTTCCACGATGAACCACCTGCTCACAGAGCAGGACCGGCCGCTGCTGGCCGCTTTCATACGCGATCGTGTAGCCCCGGCATTCCAAGACCTTGGCTGGGCACCGCGCGCCGGTGAGCGCGAACTGGTGAAAGAGTTGCGAGGTGACATTATTCGAGCCTTGGGGACCTTGGGCCGTGATGAGGACATCCAAGCCCAGGCGGCAGAAGCCTATACGGCACTCCAGCAGCAAACACGGGACATCGACCCCAACGTGATCCCAGCCCTTGTCTCCATCCTCGCATATATGGGCGATCACACTCGCTATGAGGAGTTCCTCGACCGCTTCCGCAAGGCGGCCACGCCGCAAGAGGAACGACGGTACCTTTTCTCCCTCGCCACTTTTCGGACACCCGAACTCCTAGAGCGAACCCTCGCCAAGACCCTGACGGACGAAATCCGCACTCAGGACGCCCCCTTTCTCGTCAGCGCCTTGCTGCACAATGTGTATATCCGCGAGAAAGCCTGGGAATTTGTGAAGACCAATTGGGAGCGCATGGATCGGCTGTTTCCCAAAAGCGGCCTGCGGCGTATGTGCGGTGGCATTGTGGGTCTCTCGACTCCTGAACTGGAGCGAGACGTGAGGACCTTCTTCACATCACGAAAGATCGATCTCGGCGGAAAGACACTAGAGCAGTACCTGGAACAATTGCATATTGCCGTTGTGTTTCGTGAGCGCGACCGCGATGGGATTCGAGCGGTGCTGGCCCGAGCGACCACCTAACACAATCTACCCATCTCGATTCACGCACGAGTCCCGTCGAGGTCCGGACCACTCGCGGTCACTACAGGTCGCTTGCAAGCAACCGCTGTCACCCATGACAAGATCGGCCTGGTCGTTATTCGTGACGGAGAACGGTCAATGGCGGCTGGCCGAGAATGCGGTAAGTACTGAGGAATCCCACCAGCAGCGTCAGGAGCACCGTACAGACCAGCCCCATGACCAACAACGACGGCTCCAGAGACCAAGGCAACTCCAAGATATAGCGGAGAATCGCCCAGGAGAAGGCACTGGCCAAGACGATGCCGATCGTTCCGGCCACGCAGCCCAGCAAGGCATATTCGGCTGCAAACGACCGGGCGATCAGCGCACGCGTCGCGCCCAACGCCTTGAGAATCACCGCCTCATACAGTCGGCGATAGCGAGTGGCTGCCAGGGCAGCCGCCATGACTAGCCCCCCAGCCAACAGACAAAATACGGCCACGGCCCTAATAGCCAGGGACAGTCGATCCAGCACTCGCGCAAAAGCGCTCAGCACCTCCCCGATGTTGATGGCGGTCACATTGGGAAACGCGGCAACCACCGCCGACTGCAGCGCCACCTCGTCCTGGGGAGAGACATGCGCCGTTGCCACATAGGTCATAGGTGCACCCTCCAATGATCCCGGCGAAAAGATCATGTAGAAATTGGTCGAGAAATTCCCCCACTCGACTTTTCTGATACTGCTCACCTCGGCCTGAATGATGGCTCCCTGGACATTGAGTTCAACAACAGCCCCAAGATCGATGCCTAGGCCTTTTGCCGCCTCGTCCTCGACGGAGACCTGTGGTCGCGCAAACGCTTGCCCTGGCTTCCACCAGACACCTTTCACGATCGTATTGTCCTTGGGTAATTCATCGAGAAAGGTCAGGACATATTCACGGCTCGCATACCAGTTCTTCCGTTTTTCCTCCCGCGTATGATCGGCTTGGTCTTCCTGCTCAGGCTCAACTTGTACCATCCGGCCGTTGATCGCGTGCAATCGAGAGCGAACGAGGGGGGTCAGCTGAGTAGCTAAATCGCCTGTGCGTTGGTGAACCAGCGCTAAAAAGCCTTGCGCTTGGTCAGGCTGAATATCGATAAAAAAGAAGGTGGGCGAATCGATCGGTCGATTCTTACCCACTTGCCGCACCAACGCATGCTCGAGCAATGCGATGGCGAGAATCACCATGACCCCGACACCGATCGAGACCATCACCCCAAGAGTTTGCCCTCCGGGACGCTGGATGTTGCCCATGGCCTGACGCATAGAAAGGCTAGGGGGCACTGGCAGAGAGCGCATGACGATGAGCAGCGCCTTTGCCGCCAGCACCAAAGCCACGACGGCAACCAGTAAGCCGCCAATGAAGAGTCCGCCGATGGTCAACGAACCAGCCTGCCATACGGAGAGCCCCGCCAGCCCTAATCCAATCCCTGCCGCGGTCAGGGTGCGAACAGGATCTAATGTCAGCAATCGGGTGACGCGTCTCCGCAGCGAAGGTTCGCCTTGCAGGACAATACGACTGTCCCCTTCGACCTCACGCCGGAAGATAGCCGCAGGCTTGATCTCTCGAATCGTCAGCAATGGCCACAGGCTAAACAACAACGTGGTGAGGACGCCCAAACCCAAGCCCTTCGCAAGTGGCGCTAGCGCCGCCGGGGAGAGCACAGACGAAAATTCAATTTGCTGCAGGAGATCGGTCGCCAGCAATGTCGACACCGCCTGCGGCAGCAACCCCTGCAAGGTGATACCGATACCAATGCCCACGCTACTGCCGACAACCCCCAGGCCCACGGCCTGTCCTAAATACGACTGAATAATGGTCTTCGTATCCGCACCGAGCGTTTTCAGAATCGCGATTGATTGAAACTTCTCTCGGATAAAAGCTTGAATCGACAGGGCGACCCCAATCCCGCCGACAAAGAGTGCCGTCAACCCGACAAGGCCCAAATACCGGGTGAGTTGATCGAGGAACTGCTTAAGCTGAGGTTGAGCGTCTCGATAGGAAGACACTCGCGCGGACTCCCCAGCCAGGCGGCTCCGAAGTTCGTAGAGCAGCGGAGAGAGGGCAATGGAGGCCGGCAGTTTCAGAAGGTGTCGTTCACGGAGGCGACTTCCAGGCTTGACGAGGTCGGCGGCCACTAGTCCCTCCTGAGAAACAAGCACGCGCGGCCCCAAACTAAACATGTTGGCCATTCGGTCCGGTTCGGTGTGGATGACACCCGTGATCCGGAATGACGCCTGTCCAATTTTCACCGCGTCGCCCACGATGAGGCCTAGGCGGATCAACAGGGACTCCTGAACGACTGCTCCATGGCAGGTTTCCCGACAAGTGCTTTCGGTCATACGCAAGAGATTCATCAGCGGCCGATCAGGTTCGACTCTCAGAACGCCGTACAACGGATACTGTGATTCCACGGCCTTCAGTTCGACAAGCTGACTCTGTTCTGCCGCACCCTGAGGTCGATCAACTCGCGAAGCCATCGCAACCAGTTCACTCACACGGGTGGTGCGCACTCCTCGCTCGTTGAGGCCCTGCAATACCGTGACACCTTGTGGCCCAATGGGTCTGGACAGACGGATTTCCAGATCTCCGCCGAGCAATCCTCGAGCTTCCTTTAAGACCGCCTGCTCGACATTGGCAGAAAAAAGAGAGACCCCAACGACAGCCCCGACACCCAGCGCGATACAGGCGAGAAAATAGAGGAAGTGCCGCCAGGCCGATCGCAATTCTCGCCATGCCATGGTGAACCAAAAGGGCATCATCGCTAATGGTCAGAGATCCTGTGCTGAAGGTAAGAGAGTTGGTCGGAGTCGATCCGGCCATCGCGGAGAGTGATCACACGTTCCATTGAAGCGGCCAAGTTGTGATCATGGGTGACCAACACGAGCGTCGTCCCGAGGTCTCGATGCAGCGCCATGATCAGGTCAATGACCTGCTGTCCGGTGGTCGAATCCAAATTGCCGGTAGGCTCATCAGCCAAGAGAATCGGCGGACGACAAGCGAAGGCGCGTGCGACGGCCACCCGCTGCTGCTCTCCCCCTGAGAGTTGGACCGGATAATGTGAGACGCGGTGACCAAGCCCGACAGCTTGCAGCAATTCGTTGGCCCGTTGTCGGGCCTGAGCGTCCCCCGCGAGTTCGAGTGGGACTGCGACATTCTCCAGTGCTGTCAGCGTGGGAATGAGGTGAAACGACTGGAATATATATCCGACGTTAGCCAGGCGCAGTCGAGCCATTGCCTGTTCTCGCAACCCCGTAATCTCGACACCATTGAGCCAAATGGTGCCGGAGGTCGGGCGATCCAGGCCCGCGATCAGTCCAAGCAGCGTCGACTTGCCGCTGCCCGATGGTCCAACAATCGCGACTTTTTGCTTGTCGGGAATGTCGAACGAAAGGTCATCGAGAATTGTGACCCTCTGACCGGCAGCCGTGAGTTGCATCGTAAGATGTTGAATGGCAATCATTTCAAGTAGTGTCCGCTGGCGACGCGCTCGCAAGATATTTTTCTATTATACTGTACGGGTGATGATCAGTTGGAAATTGCTCCGACTTGCCAGCCCTCTCAGTACATGCTGTATTGCGGCTGTCATGTTGACTGAGTTGCTCGGCTGCGATCAATCGCCTGCAACCATTCCGTCCTCAGCACCTCCTGCTATGTCCGCTTCCCAACCGTCGTCCGAAGAGTTATCACTTCCTGACCCCGTTCCAGCCATAACAGCCACCCCATCAGACAATCGACCCCGGATTGTCGCCTTTGGCGATAGTTTAACCGCTGGCCTCGGAGTTTCTCCGGCGCAATCCTACCCTACGCAGCTTCAAAAGCGGCTCGAAGCCCTCGGGTATTCCTATCAGGTCGTCAATGCCGGAGTCAGCGGGGAAACTACCGCGGGCGGCCTTCGTCGAGTCCCGTGGATCCTCGCCGGCAAACCGTATATGGTGATACTCGAATTGGGGGGGAACGATGGACTACGCGGCTTAAGCCTTCCGGAAACACGCTCCCACCTTGATGCCATAATCAGGCGCTTCAAGGAGGCGCATGTACCGATACTTCTAGTCGGGATGAAACTGCCACCAAACTATGGTGAGGAATACACGGACCGCTTCGAAGCGATGTATCGGGAACTGGCCGCGACCCATGCGCTTCCACTGCTTGCGTTTCTTCTCGAAGGGGTAGGAGGAGAAAAGACGCTCAACCAAGGCGATGGCATTCATCCGACGGCGGAAGGATACCGCATCGTGGTTGAGAACGTGCTAAAGAGCCTGGTTCCCATCCTCAATGAAAACAAACGCGACTCTTCAAACACAAAAAAGAAGGCGAGAAACATCGCACCTGCCTCCTCAGGTGGGAGCAATGTTTCACGCCAAGAATAACGAACTGCGCAGATTAGTTCTTACTAAAAAACGTGTCGTAGACTCCGTATGCCAAGACAATAGCGATCAAGGTGTAGTAGAGCCCCGTGATCCCGCTATAATCCGGCGGACCCTCACTGACATTGGCAAATGCAGTGGTCGTCTGAAATGCGGCAAGCCCACTGGCGAGTCCTGCGATTAACTTGTTCATGATTTCCCCCCTGTATTCACGGAAGATCAAAAAGAGGGTCGCATTGTACTGAAGGAACGATGGGTGACGCAAGAGGGTGTATTCAGAAGGGACTAAGTGACCAGGTCATTGGAATGACAGGCTACTCCGTCTATCGCAGGCCTTCAGGCCTTGCCCAGAGATTTCAGCATCGACGCCACATCTCGACAGGTATCGGATAACCCTTCCAATCGGCGCCCCTTCTCGGTCAGCAGACTTGCGATCGACTTCACGTCGTCCTCGAACTGCTCAACCTGACGAGAAAGATCGGCGGTCTTGTTCACCGCCGCCTTTTGATGCTCAACTTCCCGCTGAAGATCTTTGCAAATCATCTGCAGAGATTTCGATTCCTTCACCGACGAGTCGAGATCTTGAGTCAAACGGGTGACCATCGCATCTCGATTTCGAATCTCTCTACCGAGGTCGACCTGCACCACCTCGCCCTCCCGCCTCCGCTCATCCATCTGCCGGATGATCTGCGTCCAAGTAGACACCAGACCCGCCCCCATCGTGGGTTGATCTGGAACAGGTTGGTCGGTTTGTATGGCCTGAACCACTCGCTGCATCCACTCCGTAAACTGCGTCAGTTCGCTCAGCTTCACATCACCGCAAGGAACTGAAGCCGGGGCCATCGGCTTTGCCGCTTCGAGGCGGGATGCACCGACTCGCGGCTTGGGGACGATTCGCGGCTTAGACCACCGCTGATATTCAAGGAGCGCAGCCACACCATGTCGGCAAATCGGTTGCTCGGATAACGTACAGGAACACTTCGCCTCTAAGTATCCCTGGTTCAACCGAATAGATTGCTCATACAATCCTGAGTTGCCCATGACCGAGGAGGTCAATTCTATATCCGACGCATCCACCATCTGAACGCGACGCTCGGCCTGATATTGTTTCCCGAGTTGAAAGGCGTTCGGTTCCACCACCGAGCTAATCATCGCCGCCTCCAACAAACTGAGACGATCGGCTGAACACGCGATTCTCCCCTTCATAAGGCCACCTGTGAAATGGTGAGTACTGTGAAGTCGTTGCTGCAGCCTGACCAGTGATCGCCTCAGTGTCATGGAATCACCACCTCCCACGTCCACTTGTCCGACGACGCCTGAGTGTATGTCAGACTTCGCTAGACATCTATCCCGCAGTGGGAGGGGATACTGAGGACGCGCATCACCGTTTGAGGAATCTTCTAGTCGGCCGTTGAGTATTCTTATCGGCACCGCCGGGGAGGCCCTTGAGAACCCTGAGGCGTCAACCACACATAATCTGCAATGCCTTCCTTCATGGCTTGCCAAAGCTCCGCGGCTCGTCCATCCTCGAACGTGGCCATGTAGACCGTCACCTGCTTCAGTCCCGCCGGAACCCGCCGAGCCACACGATTTGGCACCGGCAACCCATACTGGACATGGCCGCCTCCCGTGTAACTGAGCACCGGGCCTTGCGCAGGACCCGCTTCGGCGCGTATCCGCTTCAGTGCGGCAACCAGCGTCTTTGCCATACCCTCATCCCTTACCATAGATGCCTCATACATCGTCTGATAGTCCTCGACAGATCCGCCTCCATGGCAATCCTGCAGTTGAGCCAAGATCCGAGACCGATAGGCGGGATCATCGACAATCGTCTCACCCTCCATACCCCACAGTCGCCACTCGGTCTGCTCCCTGGCTTGCACAAGCCCCAGCTTGACGACCTGCCGAATCAATGTCTTAGGTGGATTCATCGCCACCAACGGAAACTGATGGTCTTTGGCAAACTGCACCAACGGTTCGTAATCTTCGAAGGCACCGCCCCAATTTTGCTTCCACAACACCCGCTCAAGAAATTCTGCGCGAGGGCTCTCCTTCGAGGCAAGATAGTGATCCAGGGCTGGCTGCCCATCCCACCCGAACATCTCCATCGCGAGCAGTGGTCGTCGCCCTTGACCCATTAGCGACCGAAGCACCGCCAATGCCGCGTCAATATGGAACCTATTGTGATGTTCCTCTCCCAGATAAATTGTCTCGTAGGCGGCCAACTCTTCCAGCCATTTACCCATTGGCACGGACAAACCATTTCGGGCATCAAGCACCTGCCCCGCCCTCCATCCATCCCACGCCTGATAGGTCACCATCGATGAGTGGTCTTTCCCCTGACAACCCAGCATGAACAGCGTGGCACCGACGGTCGAGAGCAATCGGATCGCAATGCCGCGAAACATTTCGCAAGAATTCTTGTCTGATCTACGCATAGCGTCTACCTACCATACGCATGATGTGGCCGCAAGGCGCACTCTTGACACCTTCCCGACAGCCCCGATACTCTGCCTTCACGCATAGAAACCGTTCCTTTTCAGGTCACGCCTGACCCTCACATGGCGACTGAACTCATGCACGTGGATCCTCACATCCTGGCCACCTTTCGAAGACAGGTCACCTCCGCGCGGTCCTCAGACGCCACATCCTGGGACGCATCTCGGCACCTCGTCAACCCAATACAATGGCCGACGACCCTCACATCACTACTTGAAGCCGTGGAGACATCCGCCCTTCCGAACGAAATCAAACGCAGCCTCGTCACCACCCTGCCACAGGCATACACATCCGCAGAAAGTCCCTTACCCGGCGACGCGCTCAAGCAACTGACAGGACTTCCACCCACGAAAGCCCTGCGGGCCCTCTGCGTCCTCCTTGGCGTCCAAACGAAACAACCGTCGAAGTGGCCACTCCCGACACTCACGGCAGACTCCGTCGCCGGGTTCGTTCGACAACACTCCAGTCCCTTTGACCTTTTGGCGGAACACATGCCAGCCTCCGTCTTGGACCTGGGAGCAGGCGATTTGTCCTTCGCCGAGGAACTCGTCACCTGCTATGAACCTCGCTTGGCAACGCAAGGCAGGTCGCTCATCCTCCATTGTCTCGACCGATTGAATCCTGACTCTCAACTCGGGGGACCACTGCACGCTCACCCATTCCGTCTGAGCGGCCTCAGGGCCAGGCCCGGTGTCCAATTTCGTTTCTATGGCGGCCAGGACATGTTTGCCCTCGAGGCACTGGTAAAGGACCAACGTCTCGCCACGCGGTACCTCATCGTCACCTGTTGGGCACCTGCCACACCCACCTTTGCCTATGAA
>JBDTWG010000012.1:0-23743 GCA_040006855.1 Nitrospira sp. | reverse complement strand
AGGCCGCCACCGTTGGCGACGGCAACCATCGTGGTGTTGGGATCGGCGTGCGGATCGGGCGCTTTAGGATCCGTGGGATTGATCCGAATATAGTGACACCGGAGACCTTCGACCAGTTCACCGGCCGTGGTGACGGTCCATTCTTCAACGTGCGCCGCCAACCAGTCCGCATACTGCAGAAGAAAGTCCGCAGTGCTCGTATCACTACACTGTTGGGCAAATTCCGCGGCACACACCAGGCTGGCGATCACCATGGCCAGCGTCGAGGGAGAGTATCCAGCGTTCTCCTCCCAGCGTTCCTGTGCGGTGACCGGTCCCTGCCGGATGAGATAGGCCGCGGCACGCATAATCATGATGTATGGATCGAACCTGCCCAGTGGAGTGCCATCGCGATGCACACGCCACGCCAGCAGGATGGGAGCGGCCATTTCATCAAGTTGCACTCCGGACCAATACGCATCTCCATCGATCCAGCTATTCTGTGGGAACCGGCCGTCCGTACTCTGAATGGCCGCGAGCCAGATCAACGCGCGCAGTGGAGTCTCGGACTGGCCCGCTGCTAGGAGCGCGGTCGCGCTCTGTGCCAGATCCCGTGTCCAGACCAGATGATACCCGCCCAGATCATCGTCGCTCCTGATCTCTCCCCACGGAATACTCATCGAGGCCACCAGGGCGCCTTGAAACGTCTTATCTTCATGAGCGAGCAGGATGCAGCGGCTCAGCCGATAGAGGCGCCCGTCGTCTGACGTGTACTCGCTGATATCGGCCTGCGGCGTCCAGACCGCGCATTGCCACTGGCGCACAAACGCCTTGCGATGAACCTCGAACGGCTCCGCCAGCGATTGCAGCAACCTCGCAACTGTGCTCTGAGAACTATCCCCAAACGCAATGGCGATCGTAAAGAGGTCTCCGCCCTGAGGCACGATCTCGCCGGTTAGCGCAATGTTGCCAGGCCCCGCGGCTCGGAATTCCCAGTCCATCTTGAAATTTCCCATCAAATCCTGCCACCCGTCGCTGGCACCGACATATCCGATGGATCGCCGCGAAAACCCTCCGCTGCAGCCCATCACCAGATGTCGCCCATTGTGTTCGGCCTGGAGCAGGTTGTTCCCAGCGACCTCGGAACACCACCCGACGTTGCCCGCGCCTTGGCGCGCAAGGTGCGGAGCCAGCAACGCATACAGACGCACCTTACCGCGCAATGATTCATCAAGCACTTCGAGTTTTGTGTGCATGAGCACCACCGAGCGATGGGGATCCGCGAGAAGGTGCTTAATCAGTCGATAGCGTCCGTTTCTTTCTGAATTGGTAACACGGTAGAAAAGACAAGCCCCTTCAGGGTATTCGATCCGGTGATCCAAGTCGCGCTTTTCCTCGTGACAAAACGTTTCTCCGTCGCTGATGAGGAACTGAACATCGCGCGTGTTCGGCTCGTCTACGCAGGGGTAATAGATTTCATTGACGATGCCATGACTGAGCGTGAACCAGACCCGGCAGCTCAAATGAAAAGCGGTGCCTAAGCCTTCCTTCGCACTGGAGGTCCAGCGGGGCTCGATTCCGGGTGCACCGAACGCGTCTGTGTGATCAGGTCTGTTCATGTGAGAATGTCAGATGCTTCTACAAGCCACTGGCTTTGTGGATGCGTTCTTGTTGTTCGGGTGATGAGCGAATCGCTCGGGAGTTGACCCGCTGTACCGTTGTGTCCATAGGCGGTATCCGCCTGTGAATGCATGTGCATTCTTTCCCAGGCACGCACGAGGCGGAAGCGTTCTGAGCAATTTGGCATTGCCTCCCCCAAGCACCACATAGTCAGCCTGCATCGCGGCCTCAAATAGCCGAACGACCTTGTGCACCCGATGGCGCCATTTCTTTTTTCCGTGCCGCTTCAATGCAGCCTCTCCTATATAGTCTTCATAGCTGTGGCCATTTTTATAAGGCAGATGCGCGAATTCCATGGGCTCCAGCACGTTATTCACAATGAGGGCAGAGCCAAGCCCGGTGCCCAAACCGAGAAACAGCATACGGCCGCCCTGATAGCTGCCCAGCGCTTGCATCGCCGCATCGTTGACGATCTTGACCGGCCGCCCCAACGCCTTGTGAAAGTCAAACCCAACCCATCCACACCCAAGATGGTACGGTTCCATGATGGGGTGGCCCTGGACCACGGACCCAGGGTAGCCAATCGAGACCGCATCATATTTCCACTTAGTCGTCGCGGCGCGCACCACCGCGACCATCTCCGCCGCCGTCATATGTGGACCGGACGAAATTTTCACCGGCTTCCTGTGGCCGGTAGCCAGCACCTTGACATGCGTGCCGCCGACGTCGATGACCAGAATTCTCATGCGAGCGTGCTCCAGGTGTGTCCATCCCGTCCGATCAATTCGTCGGCTGCCTTGGGTCCCCACTTACCGGCAACGTAATTAGGAAACTTGCGTGGACGACGGTGTGCCCACGCCTCAAGCACAGGCATCAAGAATTGCCACGCCGCTTCAATCTGGTCTGCGCGCATGAATAATGTCTGATCGTTGTTCATCACGTCCCAGAGCAATGTCTCATAGGCATCAGGCGAAGGGATGGCAAAGGTGTCCCCATAACAGAACCGCATCTCCACCGGTCGTAATACCATTGCCGGCCCCGGATATTTGGCCTGAAAGGCGAGCACGATGCCTTCCTCAGGCTGGATCGACAACACGAGTCTGGAGGGATACCAGCCTTGGGAGACATCAGGGGGAAATGACTGGTGCGGTACCGCGCGGAAATGGATGGTGATTTCCGAACACTGCCGGGGCAGGCACTTCCCCGTGCGGAGATAAAATGGAACATCCTGCCAGCGCCAGTTGTCAATGAACAACTGTAACGCCGCGTAGGTTTCTGTATGTGAGTGCGGTGCGACGTTGTCTTCCGTCCGATACCCCCGCACGTGTTTGCCGTCGACGAGGCCGCCGCTATACTGCCCGCGCACCGCGTATCTATCGACGGCGGCGGTGCGAATCGGGCGCAGGGCATGGAGCACGTCGACCTTTTTATTGCGGATCTCGTCGGCATCGAAAGAAACCATCGGTTCCATGGCCACGAGACACAGGAGCTGCATCAGGTGATTCTGCACCATGTCCCGCAGCGCTCCGGCATGGTCGTAATAGCGGCCACGATGCCCTACCCCCACCGCTTCGGCCACAGTGATCGTGACATAGTCCACGTAACGCCGGTTCCAAAGCGGCTCAAAAAGAGGATTGGCAAAGCGGAACGCCAAAATGTTTTGTACCGTCTCTTTGCCTAAATAATGGTCGATGCGGAAAATCTGGGATTCATGGAAGCTATTCGTCAGCACGCGATTCAGTTCCCGTGCTGAATCCACGTCGTGACCAAGAGGCTTTTCCACGACAATCCGAGCGCGCTCGCGATCTCGATTCAGGCCCGCCTTCGCGAGCATGTTGGGAATCACCCCAACCATCGCCGGCGGAGTGGCCAGGTGAAACACGTGACCCGCTTTCGCCTTCCACTCCTTCTCCAGCTGCGCGCAACGCGTCCCCAAATGAGAGTAGGTTGCCGAGTCTTTGAAATCTCCCTGTTGATATGTCACATGTTCGGTGAAGTGTTTCCAGTCCGTTCTTTTTGCTTTCCCTTTCGGCGAAAAGCGGTTCACGCCATCGAGGAAACGTTTGTGCACCTGCGTATCGCGGAATGAGGCGCGATCTACGGCAATAATCGCAAACTGTTTTGGCATCCGTCCGTCCCGGTACAGATCAAACAAGGACGGGATCAACTTGCGCCAGGTCAAATCACCTGCTCCGCCAAAAATCACAAAAATTGTCGGGGAGATTCCCATATCGCGTCACTCTTTCTCCCATTGGGTATGGAACGTGCCTTTTGCGTCGATGCGCTCGTAGGTGTGTGCGCCGAAGTAATCGCGTTGCGCTTGGATTAAATTGGCGGGCAGCCAGGCGCTGCGGTCACTGTCCAGATAGGCGAGCGACACCATCAGACTGGGCGCCGGAATCCCTAATTCACTTGCCACGCACACCATCTTCCGGAGGTGTTCCTCATGAGTCATGATCTTCGTCGATAGGGTTGGGTCGAGGAGGAGATTGGGCAGGCTGGGCCTGGCACGGAACGCGGCGCGGATATCCTCCAACAGAGACGCGCGAATGATGCACCCGCCCCGCCAAATGCGAGCAACAGCTTCGAGGTCCAGATGATATGCGTGCTTGGCCGAAGCTGCGGCCAGCAACGCCATGCCCTGCCCGTACGTGATGATCATCCCCGCGTAAAGGGCGCTCCGCAGTTGGCCAATAAACAGTTTGCGGTCGCCGTCAAAGCGGCGGATGGGCCGCGGCAGAACGCGATTGGCTTCCTTGCGTTCGTGGTCGAACATTGACAGATTTCGCATCGCCACCGCTACGTCCATCGTCGGAATGGGCACTTGCAGGTCCATGGCATCCTGTGAGGCCCACATGCCTGTGCCTTTCTGCCTGGCTTCATCGAGAATCACATCGATGAGACGTGTGCCGGTTCGTTCGTCCATTTGACGAAAGATGTCGCTGGTGATCTCCAGGAGATAGCCGGATAGGTCGCCGGTGTTCCACTCGCTGTACACGTCGTGCAGCTCGTCGTTATTCAATCCGAGCCCTCGTTTCATCAAATCGTAAGTTTCGGCGATCAACTGCATCAGACCATATTCGATCCCGTTGTGGACCATCTTGACGTAATGACCGGCCGAGCCTGAACCGAGCCAGGTGACACAGGGCTCGTGGTCCACCTGGGCGGCGCTCGCCTCAAAAATTGCCTGCACCCGTTCGTAGGCTTGGCGGGATCCTCCGGGCATGATGCTGGGGCCGTAGCGCGCACCATGCTCGCCTCCCGAGACGCCCACGCCGAGAAACTGTATCCCGCGCTCCGCCAAAGTCTTGCCACGAAGGTCCGTGTCAGTGAAGTGTGAGTTGCCGCCGTCGATGATCAGATCGCCAGGTCCCAGACTTGGCAGCAGATCGCGAATCACCGCATCGACGGGCGGTCCGGCCGGTACGAGCATCATCACTGCGCGCGGTACCCGGAGGAGCCCGACACATTCTTTCAACTTTGTTGCGCCGCAGACGTCCCGGCTTGCCGCTTCTTTGCGCAACGCGTCGACTTTGCTCGTATCCTTGTCGTACCCCACGACCGAATGACCATGATCAGCCATGTTCAGCACAAAGTTGCGGCCCATGACGCCCAGGCCAACCATGCCGATTTCATAGTGCTGTGTTGTCATGATGTGCTCCACGTCCAGTCGCGGACTTCCGGTAGATCCTCAAAATGCTCTCGGGTGTAGGCTTCGTGCTTGGTCAGCATCTCCTTACACCACTCCGTGACCGGTCCGGCCTCAGGGCAAGGGGATCGCCGTAGCGCCTCGATGCACAGATGAAAACGGCTCATTTGGTTTCGGACGACCATGTCGAAGGGAGTCGTGGTGGTTCCCTCCTCCATGAAGCCGCGCACGTGGAACCGAGCCGTGTTGGTTCGCCCGTGAATAATCGCATGAATCGCTCGTCGATACCCGTGGAAGGCAAAAATGACTGGTTTGTCCACCGTGAAGAGATCGAGAAACAGTGATTCTTCCATCCCATGCGGATGAATCTCGCGCGTAAAGAGACACATCAGATCCACGACATTGACGACGCGAACCTTCAGGCTGGGCGCATGCCGGCGGAGCAACCACGCCGCGGCCACGACCTCCAGCGTCGGCGTGTCGCCAGCCGCGGCCAGTACCACATCAGGCTCGCCCCCCTGTTCGTGGCCTGCCCATGCCCAAACCGAGGCACCGGCGGAGCAGTGCTGCACGGCGGTCTCGATGTCGAGCCATTGCAGTTCTGGTTGCTTATCGATAACGATCAAGTTCACGTAGTTTCGGCTTCTAAAACACTGGACGGCCGTGGAGAGCAGACAATTTCCGTCAGGCGGAAAATAGATGCGGCCCACCGTCCCTTTCATGTTCAAGACCGTATCGATCAGACCTGGATCTTGATGGCTGAACCCATTATGATCGTTGCGCCAGCAGGTCGACGTCAGCAAAATGTTCAGCGAGGGAATCGGCACGCGCCATGGAAGCTTGATGGCTTCCTCCAGCCATTTGGTGTGCTGAACCGTCATCGATGCCGTCACCATCGCGAACGCTTCGTAGGTAACGAACAGGCCGTGCCGCCCCGTGAGAACATACCCTTCCAGCCATCCCTGACAGAGATGCTCGCTGAGCACTTCCATTACCCTCCCGTCCGGTGACACATGGTCGTCGATCGGAATAATCTGGCCCACTGAACAGCGGTTCTCGGTCTCAAAGACGTTTCCCAGACGGTTCGAGTTTGTCTCATCGGGACAAAAGAGCCGGAAGTTTCTGGATTGCGCGCTCCGCGTGAACAGGTCGCGCATCAGCTTGCCGAGTTGGCGGGTCGATTCGCACCGCTCGGTCGCGGGCCGCGAGACAGAGATCGCATAGTCGCGGAACTCGGGGAGATTGAGATGCACGATTTCTTTGCCGCCGTTGGCGTGAGGATTCGCCCCCATCCGCCGGTTGCCTTTGGGAGCGAGTGCCGCCAGGTCCGGGAGAAGCCGGCCATTGTCGTCAAAAAGTTCCTCCGGCCGATAGCTGCGCAGCCATTGTTCCAGCATCTGGAGATGCGCAGGATTGGTTCGCACATGGGCCAACGGCACTTGATGCGCCCGAAACGTTCCTTCCACCGGCAAGCCATCGACGACCTTCGGCCCGGTCCACCCTTTCAGACTGCGGAGCACGATGGTTGGCCAGTTCGGTCGCTGCGAAAAGCCCTCCGTGCGTGCACGGGCCTGGATGGTGCGGATTTTTGCATAGCAGGCGTCGAGCGTCGTCGCGAACGCCTTATGCATCGACAAGGAATCGTCTCCCTCGACAAAGTGAACGTCATACCCGTGAGATTCGAGGAGCTTTTTGACATCCTCATCTCGATCCCGGCCCAACACCGTAGGTCCGGAGATTTTGTAACCATTCAGATGAAGGACCGGAAGCACCGCGCCATCGTGGACAGGGTTCAGAAACTTGACGCTTTTCCACGAACCTTCGAGCGGTCCCGTCTCCGCCTCTCCATCGCCGACCACCGCGACAGCAATGAGGTCGGGATTATCGAAGACCGCTCCAAACGCGTGCGCGAGCACGTAGCCCAGTTCGCCGCCCTCGTTAATCGAGCCGGGAGTCTGGACGCTCGTGTGGCTCGGGATGCCCCCTGGTGTCGAAAACTGGCGGAAGAGACGCCGCAGTCCCGCCAGGTCTTGCGAGATGCGCGGGTACATCTCCGTGTAGGTCCCTTCCAAATACACATTGGCCACGATCGCGGGACCGCCGTGTCCGGGACCGGTCAGATAAATGACGTTGGCGTCGGTGTCCTGGATCAGGCGGTTAAGGTGCGCATAGATAAAACTGAGGCCGGGCGACGTTCCCCAGTGGCCCAACAGCCGCGGCTTGATGTGCGCCGCGCGCAACGGTTCGCGGAGCAATGGATTATCCTGCAAATAAATTTGGCCAACGGTGAGGTAATTGGCAGCGCGCCAATATCGGTCGAGCTGCCTCAGCCGGTCAGGCGAGGGCGGAGGCGTGTCAGTCCGCTCGGACGTGCCTGGATCTTCGATGGCGTTCATTGATTATGTCCTCTTGTTGGCGGGAGCGGACGTTTTCTGTTCAGTAAATTCATAGCACATTCGTACACGTGGTCCACGGTGAACCCGTACTATCCGATGAGGTGATAAGGTATTTCGCAAATTTTTTCTTCAGTGTCTTGTTTCCCGACCGCGTCTGGGGTGTTCGACGTTGAAGTTATTCAAGTAAGAGCCCCTCTGCCGCGCCCCGCTCTTCCACTGGTCCATGTTCAACTTCCCCCGTCAGCCACAATTCGTACGCCGGTGGGTCCTCTTCTGGTTTGACTGCAGGAGCGGCCGTTGGTTTCATCTTCGGTTGCTTCTGCGACCTGTCACACCTCCCTTTCTCAATAATAAGTTTGCTCTGGTAGATTCCGCCTTTTACGCCATTCTTCGCCGCCCATACGGGGCACATCCAGGCGCAATCATGGCCAGTGATTGCGAAAGCCCCTATCTAGACACCGCTCATGAGTCTGCCCTTGACGAGAACGGTTTCGCTCGCGCAGGCTGAATAGGCATGCACACCTCACGAACCCACGTTGACCGGTGCGGCCTTTTTGCTGCTGCCGATCTTCTGACCGAAGGCGTTGAGCGCGTGGCCCATCGACTCAAAGCCCTTGGCAACTTCATCGCGCGTCCAGGTCGCGCCGGAAGCGAGCTTGTCGCCCAAGGCTTTGGTATCAACTACAACTCCAGCGGCACCGGCTTTCGATTCTGCACCGACCCATCCGGCCGCACTTTCCAGCCCATGCGCGGCCGCCTTGAGGTCGTAGCCGGCCTTCTCGTACTCCTTACGGACCCACGATTCACCTGCCTTGGCGTGATGGGCCAAGGCGAGCGCGTGGTTGGCGTGAGTGAACGCCGCGGCCAGTGCCTTCTCGTCCTTCACCGCGCCCTTCTCGGCAGATGTGGCGAGCCCGTCGAGTTCCGCCACTGAGCTCCCGAGCGCCAGCTTGGCATCGCCTGTGGCACGGCCCGCCTCCAAACGGATGTAGCTAGTGGCCTTGCGAATCTCAGTTGCGGCGGCCTGGTACTCCTTTTTGGCATAGGCTTCGATCGCGTTGCCAAAATGGCGCTGTGGTTCCTCGGAGACCGGATACCAAGTCCTCACGTCCGTCACCAGCCAGCGCTGTTCCATATCCGCACGGGCTGCCTTGTCGATAGCCTTGTCCATGTCGGCCTGAGTCTTAATCTTGCCGTTCTCCAGCGCGGCTGCGGCTGCCCTCACCTTCTTGGCCGTACGATCCATTCGCGTGGCAGAGTCCTGGGCGAGCTTTAACTCAGCCTTGGCGAGGGCTTTGGCGAAGGTCTTGTCGGCCTTCGCGGCACGCGCGGCCTGCTTCTTGAGTTCAGCGGCGACGGCTCGCATCTCCGCCGCGGCCTTCTTGTTGTCCTTGGCGTCGAAGGCCTTGCGTGCCGCAGCCAGGCGCCGGCTGACTTCGTCTGCCACCGGGGTGTAGGTCATGTCTTCGTAAATGATCCAGTCGGTGGGCGACTGGATCGTCACCGGTGCCGTCGCCGCAGCGGGAGCCGCTGGCGCCGCAGGTATGGCAGGCGCCTTTGTCGCTTGGGCGAACGCCATACCGGAGAGTGGCGTGAGGCCGATCAAAATGGCTGCAATCAGAGGCGTGAATATGCGTGTCATATGTGCTCCTTTTAGAGAGAATTGAGTGTGATAGTGTGCTTCGCATGCGTCAGAACCGAACGTCGAACGGTGCGGCTCAGGCGACGGTGTAAACGATTGCACAACACAGCAC
The DNA here is from genome assembly GCA_040006855.1 of Nitrospira sp. Taxonomy (GTDB): domain Bacteria; phylum Nitrospirota; class Nitrospiria; order Nitrospirales; family Nitrospiraceae; genus Nitrospira_A. The sequence goes on along the minus strand of JBDTWG010000012.1, from coordinate 14,345 downwards.
TCTATTCTGCTTTGCTCGCTTCCTTCGAGGCCCCCACGCTAGTCCTCCGTTGCCCCCTCAGGGAGGACTCGGCTGTGCCTGGAAGGTCGTGCTTGGCTGCACGATCGGGCCTCCTTGAGTTCCCGATAACGGAAGGCGACGGACATTCACGGCGAGCATGATGAGCCAGGTACCGCTGAAGATCATGTCGATCGCGACAAACGTGCCAATCACCCACAGCCCAGATACCGGCCATTCCGCCCAAATCAGCAGACCCAAGAGAAGGGTGACAGCCCCGCTCAAGAGCAACCAAGCTCGACCAGGGGGATGTAGCATTGTGCCCGCGAAAATTCTGAACAGCCCGCCGACGAGAAAGAACGCGCCGATCAAGAGTGTCAGCGACATGGCTCCCGCTTCGGGATGCGCCACCATCATGAGGCCGACGACCACATAGAGAATCGCCATCAGCAATTCCAGGAGAAAGCCATTCCACTTCGAAACCTTGAAGGCATGAATAGCCTGGAAGAGCCCGCCGAAGACGAGGGCCCACCCCAATACAAACACCGAGGCCAGCGTCACGAGAACCGAATAGGCAAAGGCCATGGAACCAAGACCGACAAAGGCGATGCCTGAGGCCAGGACCCACCGCCAATTGCGTCGGACAGCATCAAGTTCTACAAACGATTGATCACCAGAGCTGATCATGGAATTGGGATTCATGTGCACATTCCTCTCGCGTTCATGTTTTCTGTTCGGCGGCTCACCCCCCGAGTAGTGCCGCGACTGTGCCGAGTCTAATCTTAGGATTCTGCTCATGATTGAAATGTGAGACTCCTTCCTGGTCCTTCGGTGAAGACGCTTCCTACGTTCCATCTCTGTTCTACCGCTGTGCGGAGTCAGCGGACCGAAGAGGTGTGCGCTACATCTTCATGAAACAGTTCCGGATGCGCCGACCCTGTGACCTCAAGATACCCCAACAATCCCTTTTCCATTCTGGACAGCGCATGGTCCACGAGCAGGTACCGGCCCGGCACTTCCAGTTTCAGTTCGACCATCGCGGCTCCTCCTGGCGGCACCAGGGCCGTCTGCACGGTGGTCATTGGCGGGCTCGTGAGGGACGCCAAATTATAGAGCCGATCGAAGTGCTCACCGATGAGATGGAAGGATGAAATCAGATTGGGGCCACCCACACCGAAAAAGATGCGAACGGTTTCACCGACCTTCGCCTGCAGGGGGTGTTCCTTCGTGAGCGCCCCAACCGCGCCGTTGAAGACCAGATACTCCGGTGTCTCGGCCAACAGTTTGCTGCGACTGACCTTCTGCAGGCCATATTCGCCAAAAGGCCGTTCCGTATACAGTTCGCCCTGCATGACATAGAACTCTTGATCCACAGGCGGGAGGCCCGCCGCGGGCTCCACCAAAATCATCCCATACATTCCGTTCGTAATATGTTCTGCCACCATCGCTGTCGCACAGTGGTATACGAACAGGCCTGGTTTGATGGCTTTGAATGTGACGACTCTCTCTTCGCCAGGAGGCGTTTGGGTCAACACCGATCCGCCGCCGGGGCCGGTGACCGCATGAAGATCGATGGAATGGGTCAATTGATTGTCCGGTAGGTTTTTGATGTGGAGCTCGACCGTATCCTCGACACGTATTCGGAGAAATGGGCCAGGGACCAGTTTATTAAACGTCATGTAAGTGTACGTGGTGCCGTCGGCGAGTTGCCCTTCGAGTTCGACGGCTTCCAGGTCCACCCGGAGGCGTTGCGGAGAACGTTTCCCGATGGCGCCCGGAAGATCACTCGGAGGGCGCACAATGCTGGGGCCCTTGGTCTGAGTCGGTATATTCGTCGCAGAGTCAGCAGGAGAGGCAGCCTTTCCGGGTAATGGCGAAACGGTCCCTGCTCCGGACTTCGGAGCGTCGTTGGGATTCGGACATCCATATAACAGTGCGGCAAAGAAGAGAAGGAGCGGCCACGCTTTTCTCCCGTTCATGATTCTTGCTCCTTCTTGGGTGCGTTGCGGCCTGTTGAGCTCGAGCTCGTTCCTTTGGGTGCTCCGCTCTTCAGGGTCAAGAGATAACTGGTCAGGTCATTCAGCTCCTTCTCCTCTAGAGGGAAGGCTGGCATGATCGACCCTGGAGACACAGATTGCGGATCGCGAAAGTGTCGCAAGTGCCACTGGCGGTCGGGACGTTGGTCCGCAACATAAGAGAGATCGGGTCCGACCTTGCCGCCTTCTCCATGGATCCGGTGACATGCCATGCAGTGTTGCTGAGCGAACAGTCTTTTTCCACGAGCCACCGAGGGGGCGACTGTGGGTGTCAGGTGTAAGTTCCACAGCGAGATTCCCAGCAACGCGAAAACTACCAGTAAGAAAGCAGCCCCCGCGGCCAAAGCCATCGGCCGAGAACTGGGACGCCGTTCCGGATTGCGGTCTAGGAACGGCCACAGCAACAGTCCCAGGATGAACAGTCCTGGGATCACCCAGGTCGCCAACGGTTCCAGCGGTCCAGACATGTACTTGAGAAACTGATAGAAAAAGAGAAAGTACCACTCGGGAACCGGGGTGAACGTGTGGTCGGCTGGATCGGCCCGATCGGCCAGCGGGAATTCCACCGTCCATGCCAACAGGGCAACCAGGACAAACAGTCCCAGCATCACCATGGCGTCCATATAGACCTGACGCGGATAGAACGTCTCGCTCCGTTGTCTAGCTTGCTCCGCACTCCATGGGCCGGCTGGGCCAACTCGCCGCAAAATGAAGAGATGCAGGGCGATGCCGCAGATAATCAGGGCCGGCAGAAACAACGTGTGCACTGCGAAAAAACGCGACAGCGTGAGCGCCCCCAGGGTGTCTCCGCCTCGCAGGACTCGCACAAGAACATCTCCGACCAACGGCACAGAGGCCACCATATTGGTTCCTACTTGAGTCGCCCAATATGCGTTCTGGTCCCAGGGCAACAGGTATCCGGTAAAGCCGAACCCCATCATCAACAGCATCAAACCGACGCCGACCATCCACATGAGTTCACGGGGCCGCTTGTACGCACCGTACGAATAGACTTGCAAGAGATGAAGCCCTACCGCCACCATCACCGCCGACGCGCCCCAATGATGCAGCCCCCGGACAAACCATCCAAACTGAACCTCATGCTGAATGAATTGCACAGTGTCATAAGCGGAATCCGGTGAGGGGACGTAGTAGAGGGCCAGAAACATGCCTGTCGTCGCTTGCAGGCAGAAGAGAAAGAGCGTGGCCGAGCCGAAGACGTAAATCCAACTCGCGCCACCGGGGATGGTCTCGTCCAACAGCGTATGTTCCAAAGGCGTGAGCTTCAGTCGATCGTCGAACCACGCATAGAATTTTCTAACCATCATCTCGCCACTTTCGTGCTATCTCCGCCACTCCGTCGTTTCCGCATGCCATGTCGCCTTTCGTGACAAGCCTCCTCTATAATTCCACCGGATGGTCAAGGCCCGACTTGAACTCCTTATAGATGATGAATAGTTTTCCCTGCTCGACCTTGGACGGCAATACATCCAACGACCGGGGCGCCGGTCCAGCCAATACTTTGCCGGTTGCGTCATAGACGCTGCCGTGACAGGGACAGTGGAACTTATGGTCACCCGCTTCCCATCGGAAACCACAGCCTAGGTGAGGGCAGATCGGGGAGAAGACAACGATGTCCCCAGCCGGTTGCTGGACTGCCCAAATCGCCTTTTTCGCCGTGACCGTCCGCCAGCCGTCCTTCACGGTGCTCGCATACTCCAGTTCTTGTGGCTCACCGGGCCGCAAACTATCCGTGGGACCCGCCTCGGCCCACAAGCTTTTTCGGCGCTTCAGGGCGGGCGAGATCACATAGCCGGCTAAGGGAATTGCCAGGCTTAAACCGATCACACTCGCAGCGATCCCGATCATCCAGCCGAAAAAGCCTCGCCGTGTACCTTGTGGCGGCGAGGCATTCGATGTAGGGACCTTCTCTGCCTCAGAGGACAGACTCGAGGACTTCATGACCAGCACCTCCGTTCCCTCGCCAACTCGATCAAGATCGTCACCGCCGCATGCTCATCGTGCTGGCCTCGTCTGCAAAGCATCCCCAGACAGCGATACTGACATGTCGAAGCTTGTCCTCATTCGTTATGCGAATTCCTCTTTTCATGCTTACTACACAATCCATGAGCCCCATCTCTGTGTGGTCTCGGAGACTCGCTGTTCCGTTCAGCGCTGGCTATGCCACACCCTATGACTGCATCTAGCTGACCTAAAACAGCGGAGGTGGGGCCTGGCCAAATTCCGGCCGCTTCGGAGCGTCTCTCCCTTGTCCTACAATTCTCCATGCCCCCTGCTCATACAGCAGGTGATGGATATCCCCGACCCAACTGGATAGGTTCACCCGTTGACCGCTCTGGTTCGATGTCGCCCACAGAGCCCCCGTGCACGTGATCTGAGCTGTCGGGGGATTCCCCGGTTTGATGACAATGCGGGAAAATGAATGGAGTGTCGAGATCCGTTCATATTGGTCCATAAACCGCTTCCAAATATTCCTCATGTCCGCTTTCATCAGCGCCTGATAGCGATAGTGGTCAGAGTAGAGCGTCATGAGCGCGTCCAGGTCTTTCTCCCCGATGGCTTTCTCCGCCCGGTTGAACACCTCCTCAATGCGGCGCACGGTCTCCACGTCCGCTTGGCGGTACGCCTCCGTGTCAATTCGGAGTGCGCCCAAAGCGGGATCGCCTGCGCCGAGGCTATTGAAAGAGGCGCCCATGAGCATGAGCATAATGAGCATTCGTCCAGTCATGAGTGTCACACTCCCTATTGCCGCATCCGTTGGGCCACCATCAGTCCATTCTCATGAGTATTGTTGCCTCCGGACAGCCTGGATCATGGTCCTCTACTATTCGCGGAGTGGCGTCTTGTGGGTTACGGACGGATAATCCGCTGCCGGTCCTTCGACCACTGCGCCAGGGTTTCAATCAGCGCGCGTTCGTCCCCGAAGGTCGCGTCGATAATGATGTTGGCCTTGTTCAAGAGGAACATGGCCGGCACGCCTACAGGAAGGTGCAGCACCTTCCGCCGTGCAACCTCGGCCACTTCATAGGGTTCGGGTTTGCCCTGCATGGTGCGAATGACAGCCCACCGTTGGTCGCCCACCACCGGTTGGGCAATGCGCCCTTTGAGCACGCGATCCCAACCGGGTTGATCCGCCAGATGAAAGTCGATGAATTGGTTCTGGTCCGACACGACAAGCGTGAGTTTGTCGCCTGGCTGAATGGAGGGAATCCCCTTTTCGGCCGCGGCCTCAACCGATAGAAACACGGGCATCAGCTCGCCGATATTGACCTGTATTTGCCCGGCTCTCACATCCTGTACCGTTCCCTGGACAAGCCGGTCGTCCGGCAGCAGAATCAAGGACTCACCGTCGGGTGTCGTTCCCGAGAAAGCGGCTTCCGGCTGCAGGAGTCTAACGCCCACCAGGACCCCAAGCATGGTCAGCATGAGAATGAGAGGGATCATCCGATATCGAGCAGGTGGTACCATAGGGATCTATTTCTTCTCGTCCTCTATCCGAATGAGCAAAGAACCGCCGAAGCCGGCTTTTAGACGCGCTCCATGTTTCCTCGCCTGACGCTTTCCGAGTGAGAGGCAGCCATCCGACGCTCAGGAACCCTCATCACCCTCTGCTTCGGAACTCAGACTCGATCAGTCGTGTAACGCGAGAGATTCCCACCGTATCGTCATGCGTGCATGCGAGAGGGGCATCCAACGCAACGCCCCTCTCTTACGCGAACCGTGCGCTACGGTTTGGGTAATGGATTCGTCTTGCTGACCGGCGTCGGGGTCTTCGGCGCTTGCTCAATGGGCAATACGCCAGCCCCCTCTGCTCTCAGCTCCTTTGCGTTATTTGGATCCTCCAGATTCTGTACGATGTTTGCACTTCCAGATTCCGCCGCATCAAGCAGGGATTGCACAGCGGTCAAATTCTTTTGTCCTCTGTCGTAGGAAAACTCTCCCCCTGAGGGATAGCCCGCATGCTTTGGCAGCAATGCTGGGTTCGCCCAGGCGAGTTCGATCAATCCAACACTTGCAAGTCCGAGAATCCCGATTGTCAGCAGTCTCATGATAATGACCTCTTTCGTTGTACATACTGCCGTCCCTTTGTCGAAGACGACGCCGATTCACTGTCCGTAGTCCCCGAGAAACGTGGACATGCGGACCGCTCTTAGTTTGCTTCATAGGATTTGCACACTTATTGCCGGGTTGCACCCCGCTCACTCGCAGGCCGATTGGCTGGTTGCTGTTTATCTATAGGCTGTTCATTGATCAACTGCTGCCCTTGCACATTCTGGTCTGAGTTCAGCTTACGAAATGCTTGCGGATCTTTCTTGGGTCCGTCGCTCCCTGGGCTGCCGGCAGCGACCGTCCCCCCCTGCTCACGCGTCTTGGCTTTCTTCGCCCCATACATACTTTTCTCTTTCAACTCTTCCGCGGCGAGCGCCGATCCTCCGCCATGCGTCTTTTCGACATTTTTCTCCATGTCCTCCAGAGTGACGGGCTCAGGCTTCTCCTTTTTCATGCCCACCAAGTCGTCACTGCGTGTGCCTGGACCACTGCCACCCGGACCGAAGGTGCCTCCTCCCGGAGTCGCTCGCTGAATCTCCTTGGGCACATTGTCCTTTGGATTACTGGAGGTCCCAGGTTGAACGCCCAGTATCTCGGCAACGGCTCCCGTTGCCAGCAATACACTTGCGCAGGCCACACCGCTGAGGACTGATCTTTTGCTCATCACAAGCCTCCTTTGAAGAACACGTTGGTGACAACGATCCGGACTAGGCAACTCACGATGGACGAGGCACACCAGCCGATGCTCACGCCCGGCAACCCTGTGTCATTCTCGAATAACTCGAATGCTACGCGTCTCGACTCTGGGTAGTCCGGTCAAAATTGCTCAGGTTCAATGAAGCCGTCCATGTGACGTAGAGCATAGTCGGCATGATCACGATGAGGAGCTGGGTAGAGCCCTGGAACCGAAGTCAGCGGATGAGCATTTCCTTTGTCGGCGAAACCGGCGTGCGTAAAATCATCCAAGCATCATTGATAAGGATCGGACGCATCGGAAGTCTCGGATGTTGGCCAATACGCCCATTGTCTATCGTCAGGTGTGGAGTTCCTGCCCATCGTCGACTGCGGCATTCACCAGACACTGTTTCTCTGTGAGCCCTATGCGGAGAAGGTGGGGCGGAGACCGGCATGCATCACAAACGACTCACCACGCCTTGCTGGGCATAGGTCGGCCGAACCGGTCGCCGGCGCTCAACCGCTGCCGTGACAATACGGTCGTAAACCGCCGTGTAGGCCATCGCCGTCTCGACGAGAGAGTCGAATTCCTCTCCGAATTGCCCCCCTCGCTGCGACGGAACCTTCCAGGGAATGAGACTCTGCCAGTTGAGTTCGGGACATTGCCGAATCTGGTCTGCGGATGTTGCCACCAGAGCCAGTTCCTTGAACTCCCGATAGACCTTGAGGACCTCAGGCGCGTCCAATGAGTCATACACCGTCGCCATAATCGGGAGCGGACTACGCCGCATCAACGGAAACACCGTAAACCCGGCATGCACATGGACGAGATCGAAGGGAGCGCTGGTGGAGAACGCTTTCTCAAGTGCGAGAAACGTCAGCCCTTCCGCAAGGTGACGTTTGGGAGACGGATAGTGCCGGAGCGCCTGCGGGGACACAGGAACCAACGTGCCGGGCACCGTACTATCTCCGCTCGCGAACACTGTCACATCATGCCCGAACCGAATCAGGCTCCCCGTCAGAAACGCGACACCTCGCGCGTTCAGACCTTCGCTTTCGACCGACACCTCCTCAAAAAACGGACTGACATGGGCTATACGCATAACGTGCTTCCCTTTCCTGTTCGTCGATCGCTCGTCCATCCATTGCCCATGCAACGCCGCCTCCTCACGGCGCGATTTCGACCAGCACCGCGACGACAGAGGCGCATCCAGGCCCAATTGATCGAGCCAAGTCGCCGGCAAAGCAATGACGGATGTAGTTTGAAGCTGCCTAGACGTCAGTGGGCGTTTCCGCAGACCCATCCAGACATTGGGGGCGAGAAAACCCGCACCTCGCTTCCTGATGGCAATGGTACGGCGGCAACATGAAAATTCGCTGAAGAATGCATGAAATTTTGATGAGCGTGAAGCGGAGCAGGGATAGTCTGCGGTGCTCGAACGCCTGCCGACATCACGAGAAGACGGCTTTGGTTTTGAGAGGGAGTGCTGTCCCGAAGCTTGACGTCAAGGAAGGAAGGTGGTCTTGAGAGAGAATGCGGAGGCACACAGCTGTCGACTTGCCTGCAATCACCTGGCAATTGTCACAACAGATCTGAAACCAAGTGATCGCTCCGTTTCCCTCCGTTCACCGACTTCCTCGACCAGCGCCTTGTTGACCAACGCGAGTTCACGAGTGCGTTCATCGACACGCACCTCGAGCTCATCATGGGCCTCGCGAAGCGCCTCCTCGATCTTCCGACGTTGGAGGAAATAGACGACAGGGACCCAGATCGCCGTGAGACTAAACAACAGTTGCTGATCCCATCCAGAGTGGCACGTTTGGGAAGGTGACACCCAAGAATACATCCGACAGGGCAAGGATGGAGTACGCACTGGCGACCATAAGCGGGGCCTTTCGGTCCGGCAAGGCCAATGCAAGCACGACGAGGCCGCCATGCAGCACGCCATTGCCAATACCGAGCAGAAATAAAGATCCAGAGAAAACAGTCCAAGTCCAAGAACGTCAATGGTGAGCAGTAGCCGTCTGAGGGAGGAGTGTGCCATCAAGGGGTAATTATCCCCCCCTTCACCATCGAGGCTTCAAGCCGGCACCTCGTAAGAGGCAGAAAAGAATGGTCCCCGTCGCTGCTGATCTTCTCTGGCCTCCTCCACGTCACAGGATGAACGGTACGCATGGGAGGAATGCCTGGGGGACCATCCGCGCGCTGACTGCGGACCCTGAGCGGGTAGCACCTGCGCCGCGCACCTACCTCATCGCATCCCCACATGCCAGTTTCTCGATTGGCCAACATCTTGGTATCAGAGGGGACTGTAGCGTATAAGAGAGCCTCATCGCCAAGAGAGGTCCATGGCTCCAGATCCAATTTTCTTTCGAGATCTTGCCTACGTGTTCATCGCCGCCGTCCTCGGGGGTGGCGTTGCGTACCTCTTCCGTCAACCGTTGATTTTGGGGTACGTCCTCGGAGGCATCTTAATCAGCCCGCTGACCCCTGGTCCCTCTATTTCCGATGTTCATTCGTTTGAACTGTTTGCGGAAATCGGCGTGATCCTGCTGATGTTCTGCATCGGCATCGAGTTCTCCCTCAACGACTTGTTGCGGGTACGGTGGGTGGCGTTGCTGGGAGGACCGTTAGGCATTCTTCTGTCCATCCTGCTCGCCGTCGGTCTGGGACAAGTGGTCGGCTGGAGTTTCATCCAAAGTGTGGTAATTGGGTCCGTGGTGTCAGTCGCCAGCACCATGGTTCTGGCCCGATTGCTGCTGGACAACGGAGACCTGCGCGCGAAGCATGGCAAGGTCATGATCGGCATCACCCTCGTAGAGGATCTTGCCGTCGTCGTGCTCACCGTCCTGCTTCCGGCGCTCGGCGCCCTGGAGCCGGGCCGCTTTGTGACCATTGGAAAAGCCTTGCTGGTCGCACTCCTGATTCTGGTCCCGTTCTCCTATCTCGCCGCGAAAGCGATTCCTCCGTTGTTGACGCGTGTGGCGAAAACGCAAAATGCCGAATTATTTCTACTCGTGGCCTTGTCCATTGGCATCGGTACGGCAGCTGTCACCCAGATGGCGGGGTTATCCCTGGCTCTGGGAGCGTTTCTGGCGGGGTTGATCATCAGTGGGTCGGAGTATGGTCACGAAACCTTAGCGCGACTCCTTTCGCTGCGAGATGCATTCGTCGCACTTTTTTTTGTGACGATCGGCATCCTGATTGATCCAAAGATAGTGTGGGCCAACCTTCCCTTGCTCGGTCTCATGCTGGGACTGATTATCCTGGGGAAATTCGTCATTTGGACCTCGGTGGTCCGTCTGTTCCGTTATGCATGGGCGACCTCGCTGCTCGTGAGTGTCGGTCTCACGCAGATCGGAGAATTTTCCTTCGTCTTGATCCAGGTCGCCAAGACGGCGGGGCATGTGGGGGAAGACGTCTATAATGCGACCTTGGCCGCCTCGTTGGTCAGCATTTTGCTCAACGCACCATTGGTTCGATATACGCCGGGGTTAATCGCCAAACTTCAGCTTCGTGTGGCGCGGCCTATACTCCCCACCGAAGGGGCAGGCTATGAAAGCCAGAAGGGCCATGTGGTGCTGTGCGGGTTCGGTTGCGTGGGCAGTACCATCGGCCTCGCGCTCGATCATTTTGCCATTCCCTATACGGTCATCGAAAGAGATCCGGATATCGTCCGACACCTGCGACGACGAGGGATATCCTCCCTGTACGGAGATGCATCCCATCCCGAGTTGTTACAGGCGAGCGGCTCCGAGCAAGCCGCCCTGGTGATTGTCGCCCTGCCTACTGTCCATGAAGCGGCGCTCACGCTACGACGGTTGCGTGCGATCAATGAGAACACACCCATCCTGGCGCGCGCCCACGGTGCTCGAGAGGCTGAGGATCTCATGGCAGTTGGAGCGACGAAAGTGATCCAACCTGAGATTGAGGCAGCGCATACCTTGATCCGGCATGCCCTTCAAGCCTTGGCAGTATCGAAACCAAGGACTCTGGCCTATCTTGAGGCAACCCGAGCCCACATGCGATCGCAAGAGTGAGTGTCCCAACATCGCCAGTGGCTCGGCGGTTCGATCGAGTCCATTGCAGCTCACTATTTGATAAGTGGTGGTGGTCTAAAAGGAATCTGAGCCCTGAGCACACAAAAACTTACAGCAATAGAATCTGATCGCCACTCCTTGACTAATCAATAATAGTTGATACATAGTAAACCATGCGAACAAGGATGGCTAAACCAATAGCGGGCATTGCCAAAGTGTTCCAGGCCCTCTCAGATGAAACCCGATTACTGATCCTGGAACAACTGAAAGAGGGCGAGCAATGTGTGTGCGATCTGATAGACGTCTTTAAGACGGGCCAGTCACGGCTTTCTTTCCACCTCCGAGTGCTGAAAGAGGCTGGTCTGGTCCTTGATCGGCCTGAAGGACGTTGGGTGTATTACTCGCTCAACCCAGAGGCGATGGAAGAACTGCAAGAGGCGGTGGCTTCCTTGAATCATTCCTCGCACAGGTCCACAAATAAGAGTTGTTGCCCGTAGCTTTTTTTTGACGTCATTCATCAATATTTATTGATATTACGGGGTCACCATGGAAGTTGTTGACGCCATCGCTCAGCAGAATCTTCCGAGAGACAAAAAACTTAATGTGTTCGAGCGCTATCTCACTGTCTGGGTGGGGCTCTGCATGGTCGCGGGTGTGTTGCTGGGAAAATCAGCACCTGGGGTCATACAGGCGTTGCGAGAGATGGAATTCGGCCAGGACAGTCACGTGAACTTTCCCATGGCCGTCCTGATCTGGCTGATGATCACCCCGATGATGATGAAAATTGATTTTCGTGCTGTGGCGACGGTCGGCCAGCGTCCTCAAGGCTTATTGGTCACCCTCTTTATTAATTGGGTGGTGAAACCGTTCTCCATGGCTCTCTTAGCCTGGGTCTTTTTTCGATTCATTTTCTCAGCCTGGATGACTCCTGCCGAAGCGGACCAATACATCGCGGGAGCCATCATCCTCGCTGCCGCACCTTGTACCGCGATGGTCTTTGTCTGGAGCTATCTCACGGATGGCGATCCGGCCTATACCTTGGTTCAGGTCTCGGTGAACGATCTGATCATGCTCGTGCTATTTGCCCCAATCGTCGGCTTCCTGGTCAGTGGCGCTTCCTCTCTCACTGTGCCGTTCGCGGTGCTCGTCTATTCGGTCGTAGGCTTTATAGTGATACCGTTGGTATTGGGAGTCCTGATCCGACAGTGGTTCATCGGACAGCGGGGGAAGACCTGGTTTGAGGATACGCTCCTTCCGCGGTTTGCTCCTATGACCATTGTCGCACTACTCGTGACCTTAGTCCTGATTTTTGCCTTCCAGGCAGACAATATTCTTGGCAAACCCCTACACGTCCTGCTGATTGCGATTCCCATTCTTCTGCAAGTTTATTTCAATGCCTCCCTGGCCTACGGCTTGATGAAGTGGTTGAGGGTCCCCTATGCCATCGCAGCACCGGGAGCACTAATCGGAGCGAGCAACTTCTTTGAACTCGCTGTGGCAACGGCTATTGCGTTGTTCGGTCCCGAGTCAGGGGCCGCATTGGCTACCGTCGTCGGCGTGTTAGTCGAAGTTCCGGTCATGCTGTCTGTGTGTCATGTGTGCAATCGAACCCGACATTGGTTTCCTTTGAAAGAGGTCACAGCATGAACTGTGTCAGTGACGGGAAATATGTGTGTGGTGTTGGCCTGGCGCAGGTTGCAATCAAATCACATACTCACAAGAGAGGGACACTTGTTGTCGCCCCTGGCTTTGATCCACCAGATCGGACTTCTCATCCCAGAACCACGCACAGCGGGGTCATCCATGGAATGGCTGGGGCTGGTTGGAATTATGTCCTTCGTCATACTGATCTGTGTGTACGTCTTCGAAAAATCATCGCACCCGATATAGCCCGGTTTGAGCAAGCCGGTCACCCTCCTCCACGTGTTCCGAGATTGCTTGCTCTACATGGCACTGTTCGTGGGCCTCTTAATGTTATTGGAGGGAAGTCTCAGATTAGCTTGTTCAATTAGTTGTGCGTAGATCGGATCGCTGGCAATCGTTTGCTGGCCTGGAAGCCGAGTTAGCCACGAAAGGAGACCCATCATGAAACGATTACATCTGCACATTGGAGTAGAGAACCTTAGCCAAGGTATCAACTTCTACACAGCACTCTTTGGGGTACCTCCAATTAAGACTAAGCAGGACTATGCGAAATGGTTATTGGACGACCCTCGCGTGAACTTTGCCATCTCGACTCGGGCGAATAAGGGCGTCGACCACCTCGGCATTCAGGTTGAGGAAGACACAGAATTGGCAGAGGTGCGGGAGCGCCTCAAGGCGAAAGATGTGCCCCTAACCGATGAAGGGGAGACGGTCTGCTGTTATGCACGATCGGAGAAGTCCTGGATTCAAGATCCGTCCGGCATCGCATGGGAAATATACCGGACCATGGAAGATGTGCAACTCTTCTCTGGGCAAACCGAATCGACGGAAGGTGCCTGCTGCACGCCAGACACCATGGGAGCACCTAATTGCTGTGAACCATCTGAAAAAACGGCGGGATGTTGCGACTAATGGAGATTCAGGTCATCAAGGTATTGGTTCTCTGCACGGGGAATTCCTGCCGTTCGGTCATGGCCGAAGCGTTGATCAATGATCTTCGCCGTGGACGTTACCAAGCATGGAGCGCAGGGAGCCATCCAACGGGCTCTGTGCATCCAAAATCCATCGAAACCCTCAAACGGCATGGGATTGATCCCGGTCATCCGCGTAGCAAATCGTGGAATGAGTTCGCCGATCAACCCTTTGATCTGGTGATTACTGTCTGTGATCAGACCGCAGGCGAAAGCTGTCCTTTGTTTCACGGGAAACCCACGAAGATGCACTGGAGTACGCCTGATCCGGCTAAAGCGACCGGATCGGACACCGAGATTAATGCTGCCTTTGACGAGGCTTTTGTTATGCTCAAGAAACGCGTTGAAAATTTAACGAACTGACCTTTGGGGCATAATCGGCAGGAGGGCGCCTTCAGGGTTATGAGGTGGGCAATGGGCGACTTGCTAATGCTCTGATCTTCGTTTGGTTCTTTCGGCGAGCGTGAGCACAAACTTACCACACACAGTGCTGGGATGAACCCCTCTGTCGAGACAGTCCCCTCTATTGATTGGCACTTTGCGCGCCTCACGACTGATGAGCAGAATCGGCATCCGTAGATTGAACGGCTAAAATCCGCTCAGCGAGGCATCCCATATTAAGCAACATTCCGAGAAGTTCGCCGTAGGACACGGCGGCTCGACCGCTTTCTAGTCCGTCAATTGTGATCCAGATCGCTGACGTTGCCTCAGTTTGGCATCCTGCCGCCATCTATCATGTGGTCCATGTGCTTGGAATCCACATAGAGTTTATCCAGTCTCGCCTGCAGACTTATAGTGTAAGCATTGAACCCGGTATCGGTAACTGCGTGAAAGGTTGGTGGTCCCAACGGATTTGAACCCGTGTCTGAGCCTTGAGAGTACGGATGAAAAGAAGAAAAAACAACACCCT